>JAILIM010000023.1 GCA_024695285.1 Bacteroidales bacterium | reverse complement strand
AGCTGATAATCGATGAGTACTGGATTCCTACGAAACCTCCGACCTGGGACTGGCTTCCGCCGATGACCTCAGCCGTCGTATAGCAGTTGGTGGCGCTTCCCTGCTGCGCGAATCCGGCGAAGCCGCCGCAATGGGCATTCTTGGCAGTGACGCTGCCGCCGGAAACATAGCAGCGGCTGATATTGTCGTACTGCACGCCCACGAAGCCGCCGGTGTTGGTGCCGCCGGTCACCTGGGTGTCGCTGACGCTGCACCCGGCAAGCGAGATGTTGTTCAAACTGGTGTAGGACGAGCCCAGCTGGCCCACGAAGCCGCCGATGCGCTGGCCCCTTTCGGCAGAAACGGTGGCTCCGCTCACGGAGCAGCCGTTGAACGAGAGACCGTTGGTGGCATAGCCGCAGAAGCCGGCCGTGAGGGTGTACTTGGTCGTGCCGCTGCCGGAGACGGTGCCCTGGCTGTAGCTGCAGTCGTTGAAGCTGGCGTTCTCGGCCATTCCGACGAAACCGCCTACATACAGGTAGCCTGAGACATTGCCGTTCACGCTGCATCGGGTGAAGGAAGAAGCGCCGCAGGCCATGCCGGCAAAGCCGCCGGTGTACTCGGCCGTGTTGGTGACGGAAGCCGCGGAAGAGCAGTCGATAAATGATGCCGACGACTCGGAATAGCCGATGAAACCGCCGGCATGGGCGCCCTTGGCATTGATGACCGTGCCTTCAAGCACCTGGCATCCGTTGAAATTGGCGCCTGCATAGGAGTCGCGGCCGATGAAGCCGCCGACGTCCTGGATCGCAGCCTTGTTGGCATTGATGGTTGCCTTTACCGTGCAGTTCTTGAACGAGCTGGACTGGGCGGCACATCCGACAAAGCCGCCGGTGTACCAGGCAGCATCGGTAGCGTAGTTCTGATTCACGGTCACGTCCGTGACATGGCAGTCCGTGAATATGCAGGGGACCTGGTATTTGTCGCCGGAGCCAAGGTCAGCGTAGGCCGTGAAGCCGCCGGCATAACCTGTAGTGGTCACGGTGGTATTCACCACGGAGCACCCGGTCACGGTGCCGGTGTTGCGCACCTGGCCGGCAAAGCCGCCGGCATAGCTGGTGGACGTCACGGTGGAGTTGCTGACAACCACGTTCTCGCAGTAGCCGGGGAGGCCGTCCGTGCCGAGGAAACCGGCCACGACGCCGCACTTCGTGCCGCTGCCCGAGACAGTCGCGCCGTCCAGGGTGAGGTTCCTGAGCGTTCCGTACAGCACGCCGGTAAAACTGGCGTAGGTACCGGAAAGCTTAAGCCCGGAAATGATGTGGCCGTCGCCGTCGAAGTCGATTGCCTTATAGAAGCTGCCGGAATTGTTCAGCGGAGTCCAGGTGCTGATGGAGGAGGCGTCGATGTCTTTCAAGAGACGGAACCACTTCTTGAAGGAGTTCTTGTCGGCGGGCGCAGAAGCATTGGAATACAACGTCATCATGTTCTTCAGCTGACGGACGTTGGCGATGAGGTACGGGTCGGCCTCGGTGCCGCTGCCGCCGGCGAAGGGATATTCCGCGATGTTGTTGGGAACCTTGAACACGCTCACGCGCCCGGCTTTGAGGGTCTTGCCCTCGGCCAGGCTGAAGCTGACGCCGTAGCAGGCGTCATCGGAGGCGGTCACCTTTATTTCCACCTTGGACCCGGCGGCAAGCTCCATATCCTCCCACGGGGTCATAAGGTAGGCGGTGAGCAACTGGGCGCTCTGGGACACGTCCACGTTCTTCAGCCCGAGGGACAGCTTACGGCCGGCAAGGTCCACTTCCACACAGCTGACGCTGGTCACGCCGGCGGGGAGCGTGAGGTCCATCTTGATGGCACCCGCACGCTTGATGGCGCCGCCGTGGGCCGAAGCCCATTCCTGCGTGAAGGCGATGTCGGTGTAGTCATCGACACCGCTCAGCAGGGCCGCATAGCGCAGATGCGCGGTGCTGCCGTTGCCGTCCTGCTCCTGATAGCTGAAATCGGAAGCTTCGGCTTCAGCCACTGAAGCGAAGGTCCCGGGATAGATGATATCGAAGGAAGTGCCGCTCACGGCAGTTCCGGTGAACGATGCCTCATGGTCGGTGAAACCATCCTTGATGGCAAACTGCTTCGACTGCGGGCCGGAGATGACGCGAAGGGCATCACCCGCTTCCCAGGCGAGGTGGAGACCGTCGCCGCTGGGGGTGAGGGCCACTTTCGTGGCGTCATCGGGCACACAGGCACGTATGGTCACTTGGGGCCCGGCCTGCGGGGTGTCCACGGCCTTCTTGCAAGAAGGCGACACGAGGACGGACAGCGCGGCCAGGGAAGTGATAATCGCTGCAAACCTATTCATAAATCAGGCAGTTAAATCATCGAATATGACTTCGCCGGACATGTCCTCCAGCGATCCGTCGGAAGAAGCGGCCAGAAGGCCTGCGAGGTACAGTTCACTGTCGATGCTGATACTGGGAGTCTGGTATTTCTTATTCATGGTGTTGATTATTATCTGGCTACGATGACAAGGTGGGTATCACGGGCGCGCTCGCCGGCATGGTCGTGAGGCAGGCCCTTGCTCTTGACGTTGTCGCAAGGATAGTTGACGACGTGAGTCGTAGCGTCACCTTCTCCCTGGACGCACATGGTGGTGGAACCGCCGCCGTCGAGGTTGAGGGCCCAGCGGGGATTGAAATGAGCCACAAGGAACCTGGTGAGCTGCTTGGCGCTCATGCCGATACTGAAGCCGGAAGAGTCATAGCGTCCGTCCACGGCCACCATCAGCAGGTGGCCACCCTCGGTGAGTGCAACAGCAGTACGGGGGTGCGTGCTGTTCTGGTGGACCTTCGGAGACTCGGACGGGCCGCCGATGTTGTAACGCTGGGTGAATGTCTCGCCTATGGGGCTCCAGTCGTTGATCAGCACGGGGGCGCTGGACACGATGTTGGGCCACTCGGAGGTATTGTACATGTAGTACTTGCGCTGCTCGCTGATGGAGAGGCCATAACCGTCGGCACTTATCTTCGCGGTGCGGTTGCCGTCGAAGTAGAAGGCGCCTTCGTTCTTCCAGTTGGCCACACCGGTGTCGGTGATGGTGTTGTTGGGAATGTAGGCCTTGCCAATGCCGTCGTACTTGTAGACGATGGAAGACATTTCATAACCGCAGTTGATGGAAGCGATTGCGTTGTACTTGGAGAACACTTCGGAATTGACCAGGGAAGGATTCTCATACACGAACTGGAGCTTGTACTGGGTGCTGCTGAGGTCGAAGTCGATCACGAACACCTGCTGCACATATCCCGAATAGCTGTCCACGCCGTCGAAGGCATAATAGGTGACTCCCGGCACTATGCTTTTCACAGTCCAGCCGCCTCCGGCGGAAGGACGTATCTCGCCCTCTCCGGGCCTGGGATTGCTGCCTGTGGGAGCATTGGCGGCACCGCTTTCCTGGGCGTTGTCCACGAATATCGCCTCGCCGGTAAGCTGGGGAACAGGGCCGCTGAAATCCCAGATGGTGGCATTCCAGCCGAGGCTCTGAGCAACCTGGGAGAGTGTCCTGCCCGCTGCGGCAGCCTTGCCGTGGTAGGCAAAATCGTAGGTGTTGGAGGACTGGCGCACGAGAGGTTTCGAAGGGCTGGCGTTTTCCTGGTCCGTAATGCCGTAGCCTCGGTCTATATTCCCAGGACACTCGGTGAAGCTGAGGTCGCTCCTGCGGAAGCAGTCGGAAAGATAATTCTTCTGGGCGGTGTAGCCTATAATGGCGCCGCTGCTGTAGTGCTCGTTGCTGTCGGTCGTGATGGTCTGGACGGCGGAGTTCCAGGCGATGCACCTTTCGATGTGGTTGTCCGGGGTGTTGGTGTCGTTGTTGTTCTTCTGGTCGAGGTTCGCGTGACCCAGGATTCCGGCATACTGGAAGGAACCGTTGACTTCGGCAATCGAGTAGCAGTTATACATGGAGGATTCGGCCTTGATGAAGGCGCCGCCGATGCCGCCCACCTTGTCGGATCCTCTGATGATGCCTGAAGTCCAGCAGTTACGCACGGTCACTGCGCCGGTGTCGTAACCGAAGATACCGCCCACCAGGCCGGACCTGCCGCCTCCCTTGCTCGTGACATTGACGTCAGCGGAGCAGGATTCGATGTCGATGGCGTTGATGCGCCCGAACATTCCGCCCACGCCGTTGACCGCCGTGGAAGTGACCGTACCCTGGACGTGGACGTCCCAGACCCTTGACGGGCAGCTGGCATAACCGCCGTAGCCGCCGAGGATTCCGCAGGGATGTCCGGTGTTGTCGTTGGTCTTCTTAACGTCGGCATTGGTGAAGCGGACGTTGTGGACGTCGCCGAACAGCACGGTGAAGAAACCGGGGCAGTGGTCGGTGTCGGAGCAGGTGAAATTGTCGATGGTGTGGCCGCTGCCGTCGAAATCGACTTCGCAGCCGTAGGGATTCACGTTGTTGAGGGGAACCCAGGGCTCGGAGATGACGGACATGTCGACGTCGTCCGTCATAAGGAAATAGGTCTTCTTGCCCTGCTCCAGGATACCGTCTGCGTGCATATTGTAGAGATGCCTGGCTCCGGAGATGAGGTACGGGTCGTTCTGGGTGCCGGAGCCGCCGGCGAAGAGGGTCTCCTCGAAGCCCTGGGTCAGGCGGAACACGCTCTGCTTGCCTGCGCCGATGGCGGTCTCCTTGTTGACGGTGATATTGCGGCTCCAGGTTGCTCCCTGCGCATCCGAGACGGTGACGGTGAGGTCGGTGCCGGAAGAAATGGGGATATCGTTCCAGGGAGTCACGGCATAAGCTGTGAGCACATGGCTGGAGCTGAGGTTGACGTTCTTGATGGCAAGGACGATGTCCTTGTCCAGTCCGGACAGCCGCACCTTGCGGGGCTGGGTCAGTCCGGAGGGCATAGTGAGGATGAACTTCACAACGCCGCTCTGCCGGCATATTCCGCCGTGGGCGGCGGCCCACTCATCGGAGAAACAGATGTCTTCCTTGGTGTCCACCCCTTCCAGGAGGGTGATGTAGCGCAGGTGGTCCTTGTTGTCGTTGCCGTTCTGCACCTGGCCGGCAAAGTCGAATTCCGCCGCCTCTTCCACGCTTTCGAAAGTGCCCGGATAAAGGATGTTGTACTTTTCTCCGGTCACTTCAGGGCCGCGGAACCTGGCCTTGTGCTCTTCGAAATCGTCGAGGATGTCGTACCGTCCGGACTCGCTGCCGGAAATGATGCGGAGGCAGTCTCCGTCTTCCCAGGAAAGGGACAGGCCGTTGTCGGCGGCATCCTCGAAGGCGACCTTGGTGGCTTCGGGGACGGAAGCGGTGACGGTGACCATCTCGCGCTGCCGCTCCGGGGCCGGCGCCTCTTTCACGCAGGCCGCAAGTAGGGCCGTGGCCGCCAGCGGAAGGAGTAAACTATTGAAAATCTTTGTCATGACTCTATTTCTTCGGAATAATAAACAGATGGGTTGTCACGGAACGTTCTCCTTCGGAATCCGTGGGCTTGTTGACCACGTGGGTGGTCTTGTCGCCCAGGCCTGCGACACAGAGGGTCGAAGAGCCTCCGCCGTCGAGATTCAGGGCATACTGGGGGTTGAAGTTTTGGACAAGGAAGCCGGTGACTTCCCTGGCGGTCATTCCCTCGCTCACGCCAGAGCGCCTGCCGTCTATGACGACCATCAGAAGATGGTTGTTTTCGGTGGTGGCTATGGCGGTGCGGGGATGGCGGACGCCCTGATGGCGCCTGGGATCTTCGTAATTGAGGGAGTTGAGGTTGCCGGTGTAGCTGACGAAGGTCTCCCCTACCGGCTCGAAATCGTTGATCAGCATGGGTGCGCTGGTCAGGATGTTGGGCTCCTTGCTGGAATAGTAGAAACTGCGCTGCTCGGTTATGCTCTTTCCCTTGCCGTCGAAACGGATGCGGGGATCGGTGCCGTCGCTGAAATACAGCGCGCCTTCGTTTTTCCAGTTGGGGACGTCCGTGTCGCCTATGAAGTTGTTGGGCATAGCGGACTTGTAGCTCCCGCCGATCTTGATCACGATGGAAGGCTGCTCGTAGCCTCCGTTCATGGAGATGATGGCTTTCTCCTCCGTGAACACCTGCGAAGTGGTGCGACGGTCGGAATGATACACCAGGCCGAGCTGATACTTGTCGGAAGACATGTCGATGTCGGCCACATAGATGCGCTGCTTGGCCTTGGAGACTGATTCCGTGCCGGAGAAAGAGTAATATGTAATCCCCGCGGCGACGGTGGCCCTGGACCACCCGTCGCCTGTGGGGACTACGTATTTACCTCGATTGGCATCCCATGGGTGAGACTCCTGGGGGGTGTCGGGATCAGTGCCCTGGTTGTTGTTCTGTCCGCCCTGGTTGTCGCTTTGGCCGGACGGGGTGGGCGGAGGCAGGTCCGGGCCCGACGGCTTCTTGCAGGAAAAAGCCAGCAGGCAGAGGATTATCGCCCATGAATATGTCAATCCTTTCTTCATATACAATAATTATTTAAGGACAGGAACGCTGCCGCTGAAGTCCCAGACGTCAGCCGGCCAGCCGAGGGCCTGTGCGACCTGGCTTAGGGTGGCGCCTGAAGCGGCGGCTTTGCCGTGGTAAGGATAATTGTAGGTAGCGCCTTCGACAGCGTTGACGACGAGAGGTGTAGTGTCGGACGCGTTCTCCTGGTCGTAGAGGCCGAAGAGGTCGGAGTACTCCACGAACACGAGGTCACCCCTGCGCATACAGTCGGCAAGGGTGTTCCTCTGGGAGGTGAAGCCGGCGATGGCGCCGCCGCTGTAGTGGCTCTTGTCGCCTTCGGTCACGGTGTTAGCCTTGATGGACTCGTTCCATGCGATGCACTTCTCGATGACGTTGCCGGGCGTGCTCACATCGGGGTTGCCTCCCTTCTGGTCGAGGTTGCAGTGGCCTGCGATACCGGCGATACAGAAGTTGGCGCTGACGGATGCGAGCGAGTAGCAGTTGCGGATGACGGTGCCTTCCTTGATCACGCCGCCGGTGATGCCGCCGACACGCTGGTTACCGACGACGCTGCCGCTGGTCCAGCAGTTTTCGATGCTGACGGCGGTGGCTCCTATATAGCCGCAGAGGCCGCCGACATAGTTCTTGCCGGAGTTCACATTCACGTCGGCGGAGCAGGCGTTCAGGTTGGCGTTGGCGAGCTGGCCGAACATACCGCCGACACCGGTCTTGTTGCCGGTGAAGTTGACCTCACCCTGCACGTGGACGCGGGATACCTCGGCGTGCTTGTCGCCTGTGCCGCCATAGCCGCCGATAATGCCGCAGCCGGTGTTGTTGGAGCAATTGATCACGGCGTTCACGAACTTGACGTTGCGGCAGGATCCGAAGAGGACGCCGAAGAAGCTCGGATAGCTGGGATAATCGCAGGTGAAACCGGAAATGGTGTGGTTGTCGCCGTCAAAGTCGATCTGCTTGTCGTACGGGCTGGCGTAGTTGAGAGGCTCCCAGCCGGTGATGCCGGACATGTCGATGTCGGCACCCAGCTTGAAGTAACGGATGTCGCCCGCCACCAGGTCTTCCTTGATGAAGTTCATCTGCTCGGGTTTGGTGATGACCCAAGGGCTGGCAGCAGTGCCGGCGCCGCCGCTGTAACGGCCTGTGTTGTACCACAGGGAAGCAGGCAGCTCGAGCACGTTGACGCAGCCGGCCTTGATGACCTTCTCGGCAGGGATGGTCAGGTCGCAGAGCCAGGTGAAGTCACCTGCTGCGGCAGTGAGCTGGATGGCCGTACCGGCAGGGATGGCAGTATCGTGCCAGGAAGTGGTGAACCAGGCGACAAGGGTCTTGTTGTCCGCGAGGGCCGAGTTCTCGAAGGTGACGGCGAGGGCGTCGGTCATGGTCTCGGCATTGTCGGCATGGAACACGGGGGCCGATGCCTTGATGGCGAGTTTGTTCACGACGGTGGTCTCCGCAGGAAGCACGGCCACTATCTTCAGCACGCCGCCTTGTTTGAGCGTGGCGCCGTTGGATGCGGCCCACGAAGGGCTGAACTCGAAGCTGCTGTAGGACTTGAGGGCCTGAAGCAGTGCAAAGTACTGGAGGTGTGCCTTTGAGTCGGTGGTCGCCTGGGCCTGGGCGTCGAACGTGAGGCCGTCGAGGGCCGACACGGATGCCATGGCGGGATAAATGATGGAGAAGCTGTCGCCCGACACGGGTTTTCCGGAGAAGGTGGCCTTCTTCGCGGTGAATCCCGGGTCGATTGAGAGAGTGGAGGAAGTCTTGCCGACGAGGGTTATCGCGTCGCCCTCTTCCCACGACCAGGTGATGCCTCCTTCCTTGTCGCCGGCGGCGACCTTGGTGTCTTCGGGAAGGAAGGCGCTGACGCTTATCTTCTGCCCGGGAGCGGGAAGGTCGCGGGTCTCTTTATTGCATGCGCAAGCCAAGGACAATACCAGTCCAAGTGCAAGAATGGAATAAACTTTTGTTTTCATACGGCTTGTGCTTAGTTGAGTTTATTGTCGTCAAAATCACCGATTTGGCCGTCGCCGTGGATGTCCTCGACGGGAGTGTAGGAAGCGTCGCTCCTTATCATGGGGAGTTCGCCGCTGAAGTCCCAGATCGCAGGGCTCCAGCCAAGATCCTGGGCAAGCGCGGAAAGCGACTTGCCAGCAGGGGCGGCCTTGCCGTGATAAGGGAAGTTGTAGTTACTGCCCTCGACCTTCTGGATCATAAGGGGAGAAGTCGGGGACGTGTTCTCCTGCTCGTAGAGCTGGAATGCGCTGCAGTAATCACGGAAATCAAGATTCGCCTTATGGAAGCAGTTCGCATAGGTGTTGTGGGTCGAACCGAAGGCCACGATGGCGCCGGAGCTGTAGAAGTCGCTGCCCAGGGATGCGGGCGTGCCTTCTCCCAGGTCGGTCCTGGTCTTCAGCTCGTCCTGCCATGCGATGCATCCGCTGATAACGTCGCCAGGCATGCGGGTGTCATTGGCATCGGCCTTATCCTGGTTGCAGTGGCCGACTATGCCGCCGACGGAACGGATGGCAGCGTATTCCTTGGAGCCGTCTTCCTTGATGATGAACAGATCGGCGATGCAATAGCAGTTCTCGATGCTGTCGTTGTCGCCGTTGACACCGCCGGTGATACCGCCGACACGCTGGTCACCCCTGACCGCGCCGCCGACCCAGCAGTCCTTGATGTGGTTGCCTTCACCGGTGGTGGTGTTCTTCAGGTAGCCGCACATGCCGCCGACGTAGTTCTTGCCGGAAATGACCACGCAGTCTGCGGAGCTGGCGCAGATGTTGGCGTTGGCCACGGTGCCGAACATGCCGCCGACGCCGGTCTTGTTGCCGGTCATGGTCACGCGGCCGTGGACGTGGACACGCATAACTTCAGCGTGGATGACACCGGTGCCGCCGTAGCCGCCGAGGATGCCGCAGCCGGAATCGGTGCTGCAGTCGATGCTGGCGTCCTTGAAGGTGACGTCGTGGCAGTAGCCGTTGAGCACGCCGAAGAAGCTCGGGTAGCTGGTGTACTCACAGTGGAAGTTGGAGATGGTGTGGCCTGCGCCGTCGAAGTCGATTTCCTTGTCGTAGGGACTGCCGGCATTGAGGGGAATCCAGTTGACGCCGGACATGTCGATGTCGTTGGTCATGCGGAAATAGACCTTCTCCTCGGAGCTGAGCCTGTCGCCCATCTTGAGCAGATCGTCAACCGTGCCCAGGATGTAGGGATACTCGGCCGAGCCGTCGCCGCCCTCGGGGCCGGTGTTGACCTGAATGACGCGCAGGTAGGCCACGGGCTCGGTGGAGAGCTGCCAGTTGTCGGTGCCGGTCACCTTGTCCAGAGTGACGGGCAGCAGGTACATCTTGTTGTCTTCCAGCCCGACAGCAGCTATGCGGAGCTTGGCCGTGGAGGACGCCGTGTTGAAGCGGGGAAGCATGACTTCACCCTTCGTGAACGTGAAGGCCGAGGACGGGAGAATCTCGTAGTTGGTGCCGTTCTTGCTGTTGTAGCTTGCCACGGCTTCGGGATCCACCTTGAAGGTCATGGTCATGTAGACGTCGGAAACCGCTTCGGCGCAGACGTTCACGTCGACGGTCTTGCTCTTGCCGGGAAGCAGTTCGACGACCTCGGCAGAGGCTGGGATGCTGGTGTAGAGGATGCTCTTCATGGTGGAAACCGGAGTCTCCGGGTTCTTTCCCTTGCAGGAGAAGAGGAGCATCGGAAGCGCGAGCAGAATCAGGTATGAAAATATTTTCTTCATGGTGCCGGGCGATTAGAATGTTAAACCGTCGTCCCAGCCGGGGTTCTGGGTGAGAGCTCCGCCGGTGAGGTTGCGGTCGTCTGTAGGTATGGGGAACAGGTAATCCCTGTTTTCGTTCCAGGTGCGGGCGATGTCGCCGTGGAGGAGTATCAGGCCGCTGGTGCCGCCGGAAAGGAACACGTCGGTGCCGAGTTTCTTGGCCACGGGGGCGGTGGTGGAAGCGGAAGCCGAGAACACCTCGAAATCGAGCTTGCCGTCGCCGTCGAGGTCAAATCCGCCCACGCCGGGAATGTACATGCCGTAGAAAGGAGCCTCGAAGACCTTGCCTTCCTTCCAGCGCATAAGGTCGTAGTAGCGGTGGCCTTCCTGGCACAGCTCGATGGCACGCTCGCGGCGTATCTCGAGGATGACTCCCTTGTTGGGGTCGGACTGTAGCACGGAAGAGGTGTAGCCGCCGTATGCGGGATTGGTCAGGAACGGGTCGGGGTTGCCGTTGGCGGCCGCAAGGTCGAGGCCGGGCATGCCGGCGCGGTCGCGCAGCTTGTTAATAGTGGCGTCCAGGTCGGCCTGGGTGATCTTGCCTGCCTCGGCAAGGGCTTCCGCATAGTTGAGATAGACCTCGGCTGCGCGGAACACGATGAGGTCGACGTCACAGTTGTTGTACTGGTCCTGGTCGAGGGTGGTGACGTACTTGTCCGGGTGGTAGCCCGTGAAGGACACCTTCAGGTCGGGAGCCGTGGGCGTGGACTCTCCCATACGCTTGTAGCCGGGAGTGCGGATGGACATTGCCAGACGGGGATCGCGGTCCTTGGTCTCCTCGGCGAAGGTCATCTTCTCCCAGCCGGCCTTGTCGGTGAAGCGGGAGCCGTCCTTGCAGAGGTAGCTCGCAACCAGTTTCTTGGTCATGGCGGGGCATCCCATGGAACCGGCGGTCATGGTGTTGCCGGCGCTGTGGACGGTGCCGTAGGCCCTGTTGTAGTTGCGTGCGAGGATCACTTCGTCCGTGAGGGTGCTGGCGTCATTGGAGTGGAACAGCTCGAAATAGCCGTCCTTGCCGCTGCCCATATGCAGGCCGTAGCCGCTGGTCTGGAGGAATTCCCCGGACACCTTGGCGCACTCATCCAGATACCAGGTGTAGGGCTTGGCCCCGGCAGGAAGGGTGGAGAGTGCAGGGTCGCCTGCGTGATACTTGCGGAACGTGCCTTCGAACAGGAGGATACGGGACTTGAGGGCCATTGCGGTCCATTTCGTGACCTCGTATGCGCTCTTGGCAGTGGGCAGGTTCCCGATGGCGAAGTCCAGGTCTTCCATCATCTTGTCCACTATCAGCTCACGACTGTCGCGGGGACGGTAGAGCTGTTCGGTATCGGTGGAGCCGAGAGTCTTGTCGTACCAGGGCACGTCGCCGAAGCGCTTCACCTTGGCAAAGTAGAAATATGCACGGAAGAAACGGGCCAGTGCCTCATACTGGACGCGGGCCTCTTCGTCCTTGCAGTTGGGAAGGTATTCCAGGAGGGTGTTGATGTTGCGGAGGGCGCCCCAGCTCCAGCCGCTGCCGGAAGCGGGAATGGTGCGCTTGCCCATGCCCTCGGTGGACATGTTGTTCTGGGTGTAGTGGTCGTCGTTCGCCACATACAGGTCGGAACCGGGGAACGCCTCATAGAACACGATCGAGAAAGCCTTGAGCTCACTCTCGCTCTTGAAGAAGGTGTCCGAGGTAAGCCTGTCCTTGGGGACGGCGTCCAGGAGATCGTCACAGCCGGTGAAAGCGAACCCGGCAAGTGCCAACAAAACGGAGAATAATATCTTTTTCATTGCAGGATTCATTTAGAGGGTGATGTCGATACCAAAGATGAAACTCTTCTGCCAGGGATACAGGCGGAGGTTGCCGCCGGTCATTGCCATTTCAGGATCCACGAAATTGCCGTGGAGGCCGGGAGCCAGATAGAAGAGGTTCTCACCGGTGAAGTAGAAGCGGAGCTTCGCGATGGATGCTTTCTTGGTGAGCTTCTCGGGAAGGGTATAGCCGAACACGAGGTTCTTGAGCCTCAGGTAGCCGATATTCTGGAGATAGCGGTCGTTGGCCACACCCAGGGGACGGTTGGCGTTCATTGCCACGTAACCTCTGGGACGGGGATAGTAGGCATTGGGATTCTCCTCGCTCCAGCAGTCGTTCAGGAAGTTCCTCGGGATGAAGGTCTGGTAGGGACGTGCATAGAGGAACCAGAACGAACGGGCGTCCGCTGCGGGATACCAGTCCATATGACCGATGCCCTGGAAGAAGACGGAAAGGTCGAAGCCGTTCCATGATGCGTTGAGGTTGACGCCGTAGTTGTAGCGGGGCTGGCTGTTTCCTATCACCTGCCAGTCGCCGCTCTTGCCGACTCTCTCCTCGCCCTTGTTGATGGCCTTGTCACCGTCGAGGTCGGCGAACTTCATGTCGCCAGCGAAGAGGCCCTGGGGGAAAATCTGGGCGTCGTTGACCTTGGACTGGTCCACGTCGTAGCTCTTGGCCTCCTCATCGGTGGCGAAGAGACCATCCACATGGTAGCCCCAGATGTCACCGTATTTCTGGCCCACCCAGTAGGTCTTGGCAAAGAGTTTATCGGGGTTGTTGAAGCGGGTGATGTGTGACACATAGTCACTGAACACGACGCTTGCGCCGTAGTTGAAAGGTTTGGCTCCGAGGTTGAACGAATCCCTCCAGCTCAGCGTGAGCTCATAACCCTTGGTGCGGAGGTCTGCAACGTTCTCCTTCGGCGAGGAAGCGCCGTAGACTGCGGGCAGTGCTTCACCGGCGGTGAGCATGTCCTTGGTGTCGCGGATATAGCCTTCAGCGCTGAATTCCAGGCGGTTGCCGAGGAACGCCATATCGATGCCGAGGTTGCTCTGGATGGAGCGCTCCCAGGTGAGGCCGGAAGACACCGGTGCGGACAGGGAGGCCTGGGGCAGGTTGGCGCCGCCGAGCAGGTAGGAAGACTTGCCGTCGGTAGAGACGGTGCGGATGGCAGGATAGTAGCTGCTCATCTGCTGGTTGCCGAGCTGGCCGTAGGAGAAGCGGATCTTGGCGTTGTCCCACCAGGTCTTGAGCGGCTCGAAGAAAGGCTCCTCGGAGACTCTCCATCCGAGGGAGACGGAAGGCGAGAACACCCAGCGGCTGCCGCGAAGGAAGCGGGAAGAGCCGTCGTAGCGGGCGTTGAGCTCCAGGAGGTAGCGGCCCTTGTAGTCGTAGTTGATACGGGTGAAGTAGCCGGCTGTCTTGAGTTCATTCTGGCCTCCGGAGGTCTCCATGCGCTTCTTGCCGTCGGGATCTGCAGGGTCGGCGCCCACGAGGTCCTGGTCGTTGAGGGAGGTGGAGTAGAGGTTGTAGCCCACGAGGCCGAGGTCCTTGATCCAGCGGGTTTCGTAGTTGACACCGGCCATGATCTTGAAGTTATGGGCGGCGGCAATGCTGTTCTGGTAGGTGGCGTAGAGGTTGTAGGCCTGGTAGATGTTGGTGTTGGCGCTCTCAGTGAGCTTGTCGATGAACACGCCGTCGGACTTGTCCACCATTTCCATCGGATACTGGGAATAGGTGCCGTTCACGGCGCGGTTGAGGTAGCGGTTGTACTTGAGCGTGTAGGTGTAGTCGCCCTTGATGGTAAGGCCCTTCACGGGAGTGAGGGTGAAGTCCACGGTCTCGCTGATGTTGTCGACGTTGTCCTGGTTGAAGAAATCGGCGTCGAGGATCATGAGGAGGCCGTCCATCAGCTGGTAGCCGTTGTATTTTGTTGCCCATACGTTGCTGCCGTCAGGGTTGGTGGCGGGGTAGCTGGCAAGGGCGTGGACGGTACTCTTGGCGAAGTTGTTGTTGATGCCGCTCTGGCCGGGATAGAAGTAGGAGCTGTTGAAGTAGCTCGTGTTGGAACCGATGCGCAGCCAGTCGGTCACGTCGAAGGAAATCTTGGCGCGGAGGTTGACGCGCTTGTAGTTGTCGGGGTTGTCCTTGAACATACCCTGCTCGTAGGTGTAACCTCCTGAAACCATATAGCTTACGGCCTTGGTGCCGCCGCTCATCGAGACGGAGTGGCTGGTGGTGGGCTTTATGTCGTTGTAGAGGACATGGTACCAGTCGGTGTTGGCGTAGTAGTTATACACGTCCCTGCCGTTTTCCTGGGAGATGACGACCCAGGGGCGGGCGGGATTCTCCACCACGTCGCCACGGCGGGCCCAGAGCTGCTCCATGTCGTAGTCGGAGTAGTTGGCGTACTTGGTGCCGGGGCTGTAGGTGGCCCAGAACAGGTTGTTCAGATAGACCGAATCATAGCCACGGGTTTCATAGTCCGTCGATGTGGTGGGGGCGGTGACGCCGAAGCGGCCGCTGTAGGTCACTTTGGCGCGTCCGTCCTTTTCCTTGCTGCCGCTCTTGGTGGTCACGAGCACCACACCGGCGGAACCTTTTGCACCGTAGATGGCAGCTGCGGCTGCATCCTTGATGACGGAAATGTTGTCCACGTCCACGGGGTTGATGTACTGGATGTCACCTTCCACGCCGTCGATGAGGACCAGCGGGGAGCCGCCGTTGATGGAATTCCATCCACGGATGTTCAGCGTAGCTGCCTGTCCGGGACGGCCGGAACCGGAAGTGACGTTGAGGCCGGGCACCGTACCCTGCAGCATATGTCCCACGTCGAGGGCGGAACGGTCCTGCAGGGCCTCCGACTTGATCACGGAGACTGCACCTGTGAGGTTGGTTTTCTTTTGAGTGCCATAACCGATGGCCACGGCGTCTTCAAGCATGAAGCTGTCTTCCTCGAGCGTGATGGCGATACTGGTCCGGCCGGCCACGGGGACCCGGAGGGTCTTGTAGCTGAGGGCTGAAATCTCCAGCACGGCGTCGGAAGGAACGGAAATGGAGAATGCTCCATCCAGGTCAGTCACAGCGTTGGCTCCGCCGGACTGCACGACGGCTCCGATCACGGGGCCGGTGGAATCTGTCACGACTCCCTGCACTGTCTGTTTCTGGGCGAAGGCCCCGAAGGAAACTGCCAGGCAAAGCAGTGTGGCAAGTGTGGTTAACAGTTTTTTCTTAAGCATATTCTGATGATTGAAAAGCATAATGATTTTACAAATATAATTGTTCTCGCGCGCATAATGATGCCTGAAAAGTGAATTAGTAGATAAAAAAAACAAGAAATCTTTACCTATATAATTGTTTTATAAAAGTTTAGTCCGCAAAATTCAAACAAATAATAGTAGATTATTCACATATTTTCCGTATGTTTGTGATATGAAAATCAATGTCGGAATCGTTTATATCCTTCTGATCGGCAGCTTGTCGGCCTGCAAAGGCGTGTCCGGCCATGTGTGGGACGAGGCTGTCGAGAACCTGGAGCACACGCTTGAAAACCGCACTGAAATCGAGCTCATACGCAATTCCAGGATATCACAACTGCATCACGCCCTGCAGAAGGCGACGAGCGATACGGAGCGCTACCGGCTGTGCGACGAACTGTTCGATATGTACGTTAGATGGGACCTGGACTCCGCCTTCCTGTATGCCCACACCAAGGACAGCCTGGCCGCAGCCACAGGCGACAAGCCGCTGATGACAGACGCAAAGCTCGACCTGGCAAGACGGTACATCAATTCCGGAATGTTCCACGACGCCATGGAAACCGTCAGCCACATCAATATCTCCGATGCGGATAAAGACCAGGAGGACCGGCTCAACCATACCCTCTACGCCATCTACCACGGCCTCGCCCTCACGACCAGGGATGACCGCCTCAGACAGGGCCACAGGCAGACGGAGCTGTACTATCAGGCCCTTAACCGTGCGGCAATGAAAGAGGGCTCGATAGAGTACTACACGGTCAACGCCGCGGCGGAGATAGACAAAGGCAATTTTCTCCAGGCCCGGAGCCTGCTTGAAAAAGCATTGTCGGACAGCGACTTGTCCATTGACGACATGTCCACAATCCATTACTGGCTCGCCAAGACCTACCGCGCGGAAGGCGACACCGACCGGGAACTGCAGCACTATGCCGTCAGTGCCAGATACGACCTGATGATTCCCGTCCGCGCCTCGAGAGCGCTCACCAACACGGCAAGGCTGCTCCACGACAAGGGCGAGGTGGACAAAGCATTCGTCTTCATCACAAACGCCCTCGAGGGCGCCACCCAGGCCGACGCACGCATATGCCTTGAAGAAATATCCTCCGTGATGCCCGCAATCACTCTCTCACTGGACAATCAGGAAAGGCGCAAGATTTCTCGTCTCACCGTTTCAACCCAGTTGCTCCTCATTCTCCTGGCGGCCTCGCTCATCCTGCTCTTCGTCCTGCGCCTGTTCCAGGGCAAGCTGCGCAAGGCAAACGCCAGCATAAGCGCCCAAAGCCAGGAAATCAAGGCCGTCAACGCCAGCATGCAGACTTATATCGCCCGGCTCAAGGATGCGAACAATATAAAGGATATATACCTGGGACGCTATATGTCGATGTTCTCCGAGAACATCAGCGGCCTGGAGCGCTACCGGTCGAGACTGAGGACCGTATCCAAGAGCAGGGACATTTCGGACGTGCTCCAGGAGCTCAAATCGGACACGTTCATAGACACGGAAAGGTCGAAACTCTATGAAGAATTCGACAACACCTTCCTTGGAGTCTATCCCGACTTCGTCTCCCAGCTGAATGCACTGCTTCGCGAAGAAAGCCGGATCGGGAAGAATCTTCCCGAAGGGCGCCTCAACAACGAACTGCGGATATTCGCCCTTATCCGCCTCGGTGTCACCGAATCCGCAAAGATCGCCCAGTTCCTGAAAAAATCCCCTTCCACCATCTACAACTACCGCGTAAAGCTGCGCAACTCTGCCGTATGCGGCCACGACCAGTTCGAAAAGCGCCTTATGGAAATCGGGAATCCATAGTGAACATTAACAATAATTGCATATTTTTGTGTTTATGAAAAGAATACTTCTATCTCTCGCAGCAATCCTGACCTGCCTTATCTGCCTGGCACAGCCCAGGAAGGCGGCCATCCAGTACGGCCCCTGGGTGCAGAACGTATCCGAAACCGGTTTAACCGTGATCTTTAAGACCCCCGAGCCGACGCTCGCCTACGTGGAAGTGGCCCCGGAAGACGGATCGTCGATGTACAACTCCGACCTTCCCCGCTTCTATGAGACGATTGCCGGACGGCGCGTCCACGGCACCATCCACCGCATCCGGGTGAGCGGGCTTCAGCCCGGGACCCCCTACCGCTACCGCATCGTGGGCAAGGTGGCGCTCGACGACAGCTATGCCTATGGCATCGTCTGGGGCCCGGAGCTCAAGATAACCGGCGACATCAGCGGCATCAAGACCCTGGACCTCAACGCAAAGGAGTGCCGCTTCAGCGTGGTCAACGACATCCACTGCAAGACAGGACGCTACACCGCCCTGACCAAGGATCTCAAGCCCGAAGACATGGATTTCTTCGTCATGAACGGCGACATGGCCTCCTACGTGAACAGCCTGGACACCATGATCAAATACACCTTCGGCCCCGCTAAGGAGCTGCTGCAGTCCGTTCCTTCCATCTACGTGCGCGGCAACCACGAGAGCCGCGGAAGGGAATTCCACCTGGTGCCCGGCATCTTCGACTCCCCCACCGGCGAATTCTACTTCCTGTTCCGCCAGGGCCCCTGCGCCTTCCTGGTGCTCGACGGAGGTGAAGACAAGACCGACTCGAGCGGCGAGTATTTCGGCACCGCCGACTTCGACTCCTACCGCCGCACCGAGCTCGAGTGGCTCAAGAAAGCCGTGGAGGACCCGCTGTTCAAATCCGCCCCCTGGCGCATCGCCCTGATCCACATCCCCACAATTTCGCATTTCACGCCCTGGTATGCCCAGCAGTGGCTTTGCGACAATATGCTTCCGGTGCTCAACGAAGCCGGAGTGGACCTGATGCTCAGCGGCCACCACCACAAATACATCTACACCGCCCCGGGAGCGGACGGCAACCGCAACGCCTTCCCCATCCTTGTCAACAGCAACACCGACCGCCTCGACTGCAAGGTCACGGAGGGGCGTGTCGACATCCGCGTCGTCAGTGAGGACGGCAAGGAACTCCACTCGCTGAGTTTCAAGAAATAAGATGAAAAGAGCCTTGTTTGCCTCAGCCGCTGCCGTACTGTGTTGCTTATCCTGTCTCGCGCAGCCCTGGCAGGAAGGCAGCCTTAAAGACATCCGCCCCGAAGGCTGGCTGAAAGAGACTCTCATCTCCCAGAAAAACGGACTCACAGGCCATCCGGAGGCACTTTCATACCCATACACCACATGCCTCTGGGCCGGAGAGATCCCCCGCATGGGCACGCACGGCAAGGACTGGTGGCGCTATGAGCAGACCGCCTACTACACCGACGGCCTGCTGCGCCTGGGCTACCTGCTCGGCGAAGAAGAGTTCATCAAAAAGGGGGAGGCAGGTATCCGCTACACCCTGGAGCACCCTTGGGAAAACGGGCGGCTCGGATCGAAGAGAGTTGAATACACCTGGCCCTTCGCCGTCTTCTTCCGCGCCATGAAAGCAGCCTACGACGTGGCTCCGGACCCCGCCATCCCCGAAGCCCTGCGCAGGCACTACCACTCCATTCCCATGAAGCAGCTGGTGCGCAGACGGGACATCATTTCCCTGGAGGGAATGCTCTGGACGGCAGGACTCACCGGCGACAAAGCGCTGGTGGCAAGGGCCGACTCGGCTTTCCGTTTCCGCAAGGAACTGACCGGAGATGCGGACCTCAGCCGCGACGACCGCGTGACCCCGGAGTTCCTGCTGGGCAAGGAGCCGTACAAAATGCACGGAGTCACCATGAGCGAAATCCTGAAACTCCCCATCATGCTGTACGCTGCGACCGGCGACCCCTGGTACCGGCAGCTGGGAGAATACTCGCTCCGGCGTCTCTACGAGGAAGACGGCCTGCCGGACGGGCTTTTCACAAGCGCCGAATGGCTGCAGGGCCGGGACATACGCCACAGCCACGAGACCTGCAACGCCGTGGACATGTGCTGGGCCCTCGGCTACTACCTGGAGATACTGAAGGACGCCCGCTACGCCGACATGATTGAAAGGATAGTCTTCAACGCGGGTGCAGGCAGCGTCACGCCTGATTTCAAGGCGCTTCAGTACTATTCGTCCGTCAATCAATTCCTTGCCACCGGCACATCTAACCACAACAAAGACAACTACTGCTCCACGTGGATGGCATACCGTCCCACCCACCAGACTGAATGCTGCGCCGGCAACATCCACCGGCTCTACCCCAACTACGCCGCCCGCATGTGGCTGCGCGGCAAGGGAGAGGCCGTGGCGGCACTTTACGGGCCGTCCCGCTTCCGCTTCAGCGACTGTCTGAGTTTCCACGAGCAGACCCTCTACCCCCACGACGGGACGGTCACGATCACGGCATCCGCCTCAGGGGGCAGGCACACAGCGACACTCACCCTGCGCATCCCGGGATGGTGCTCCGGAGCCACGCTGACCGTGAACGGGAAAGCGGAGAAGGGGCCTCTGGCGGCAGGGAGTTTCGTGAGCCTGAAGCGCAGGTGGGCGAACGGCGACCGTGTGGTGCTGACCCTGCCCATGCGCACGGAACGGCAGGGCGCCTATGGCGGCGGCGTGTATTTTCAGCGCGGTCCTCTGGTCTACAGCTACGCCATTCCGGCCCGCTTCCGCAAAGACACGGTGCGTTATGCCAACATGAACGGGAAGTATCCCGCCGACGACGTAGCCTTCCCCTGCTGGGACATCCGGCCGGAAGGTCCCTGGAACTTTGCAGCCGCTCCCGACGCCATGCCTGAATTCGAAGACGGGTGTCTCCGCCTCGCCGTGCGCCCGATTGTGTGGGAATGGGACAAAGGGCCCGACGGCCAGCTGCTCACCCCCGTCCTGCCCGCAGACGTCATCCCCACCGGCCCCGAGCAGCACATCCTCCTAGTCCCCTACGGCCAGACCACCCTCCGCCTCACGGTCTTCCCCGTGCTTCAATAGCGACACGGGGCGTGCGTGCCAGGTCTGCCAAAGAATGGTAGGACCTGGCACACTGATTACTCAACGACGCCCGGATTACCAGCTGACGCGGCGGCTGTAGGTATTGCCGAAGCGATCGGTCACGCTGACGGTTCCGGATGTCGGAGTGGCAGATGCCGGGGCGCGGAAGAGGGTGTTGATGTAGCCATCGGCATCGTAAACCTCTTTGGTCCTGTAGCCGGAGAGGCCCTTGAGGCTGGCGCCAGATTTGTCGGCATAGGTCTTGTACCAGGTGCGGAATTCGGTATCGGCCGCATCATAAATCTTTTCTTTAATTGGATCGGCCGACTCAGAGACACTCATCTGAGTGTCCGGAGTGACCAGCCTGGTCATGGTTACGGGTGATCCTCCGTCAGGAGTCCAGACGGGGAGTTCCCAGTTCTCGTCCCACAGGAATACGTTGGCATAGACATACTCATCTCCGTAAGCGCCACGTGGATATGCGTGCAGCTGGTATTCTTCTGAAAGGACTCCGCCACCGACCTTCATAACGGCTATGTTGTTACTGTAATTCCAGTCGCGCCAGTCGTAAGCTGGGGCGCCTGCGGAGCAATATCCAGTGCTTGCGCCCTGGAAAGAGCCTCTCTGGCGGGTAACGGGATGGAATTTCCAGCTTATATTTCCGTTGTCGACTTCAACGATGGTGAATCCGCGGGGCGTACCGGCGGCAAGGTATTCGTTGGTCCAGAGCTCGCCGGTAGAGCGGGCAAGTGTGTGTACCTGCACCTTCCTGTGACGGTGGGAGGACGGATAGACATAATTGAATCCCACGTGCGTGTGGCCAGCCCAGGCATGGATTTCCGGATACTGGTTGAACAGGTCGGCATATCCAAAAGCACCACCATCCTTGTCGCTACGAGTACCGGCGTGATATGCTGAATTGGTGCGCTCGCTGCCTTTCAGCAACTTGTACATAGGCGAATGCGCGCAGACCATCAGCTTGGTGTCTGTAGGGACGAAGGCCATATCGTTTTGCAGCCAGGTCCAGATCTTGTCGGTGAGGCCCTGGTCAAAAGCAGTAAGTTTGCCTTCACCATTATCCTTCATAATCAAGTTGTCCAGCATCACATAATGGATGCCGCCGATGTTGAAGGAATAGTTGCGGGGGCCGTAATGCGACTCGTAGTAGACGGCGCTCTCATCATCGTTGGCAGCGTCCGGGTTGTTGTCGTGGTTGCCGATAATGTTGTAGGTGGGATAGCCGAGGCGGGCGAGGCCGATGTCGTAATTATCGAACAGGGTCATGCTCTCATGGACGATATCGCCCAGGCAGATGCCATAAACCTGACGGTCGGTGATACCGGCTGCGACGTCGGCGAGTTCGTCATACAAGTCTTCACAGACTTCCAGTGCCTTGTAGGCGATCTTGTCCAGGCCCCAGTTATTGGAGCGCGGCTGCGGATCGGCAGTGATCAGCAGGGTGTAGCGGTCGGGGTTGGCGACGGGGGTGAGGACATAGTCGCCGAAGTCGTAGACGCCGCCGGAGGGGGTTATGTCGGCCTTGGGTTTGTAGAATTTGGGGATGCCGTTCACCACCTGCGGCATGTATCCGGACGGGGTGCTCACGAAGACGAACTTCACATCGGCGATGTCGCTTTCAATGTAGAAAGTGCCGTCGACCATGGTTTTGACGCACTTTGTGCCGTCAGAAACGACAGCGCCCTCGATCGGGTTGTTGCTGGTGTCCACCACGCGGCCGATAACGTTGAACGTGTTGTCAGGCACGACCACATCTTCCTGAATCGGATCAAGATCGAAGCTGAATGCATATGGAGACGGGGTAAAGCTGAACGCCGTCATTTTGGTCAGATGGCCAGGGGCGAGGGTCACGGATGTGGACTTCACTTTGGTCATCTCCCGGTTGAACTCATCTTTCAGGACTACGGTGAAACCGGATCCGTAGGTTCTTGCAGGGACAACAAGATACAGTTCCAACTCGCTGTCTGTCAGGGGTTGGGAGAGTTCAAGCGCGACACTGCGGCCCACGCTTCCGGAGGCCTCGCCCGTGAGGGTTGCGGCAGAATAGTCCAGCGTGAAATCTCCGCAGACCTGCTCCCCGTCATTGCCTGAAAAAGACACGGACACAAGCCTGGACGCCTCAACGCCGGCATCCTTGGTCACACGGAGGCCAAGGATTGCGCACAAGTGGGAAATGGTTATCTGACCATTCAAAACGTCTTTATAGGCGCACATCGGTGCAGTATTCTGAGCGAAAGTGCCGCTTACCCATGTCTGCGTAGCAGGAAGGGTGATGGTGTCTTCATCCTTATAAAAAGACGCCGGATACAGCAGGTTGTACGGAAGATTCAGCACACCCGGAAATGTGAACTCGGCACTGGCAGCCTCCTGACCGATATTGCTCAGGGGGTTGGAGGATGTTCCGTTCAGGCTGAGGCAGTCCCCTTCGCTCCAATAAACCTTGCGCTCGCCGTTCGTGGATGCGCCCATATAGGTTTTGGTAGGGGCGTCAGGAAGGCCCACTTTAAGGACGGTCACCTCGACCGGCGTTTCTTCAATTCGAGTGCAGGTAAATGTGGCAGCCAGGGCAAGTGCTATCACCGGCAGGATTCGGATAAGTTTCATCGATAATTGTTATTTCGGTTAACAGTTATCAAATTTAACTATTTTTCGCTGATTGTTAATCATGTAAAAAGGTTTTTTCGTCACAAAAATCATGGGTTTCGTCACAACTCTATAAAAATTCGCAAAATTTTGTTTACGATTTTTTCGATTCCATTGCAGTATGAAGAAATTACTCCATCTTAGCGGCATTATTGTTTAACCTTAGACTTATCAATTATGGAACAACCTCAAGATTTGTATTTGCAGGAAGACTTTGAAATTCCTCAAGCCCGCAAGTACCTCGACCTGAGAATCGACTGGGCATTCAAGTATGTTTTCTCAAAAAAAGAGATTCTTCTCAAGCTGCTTAACGACATCCTTCCGCGGACCATCACTGATCTCAGTTACCTTCCGAACGAAATCCCGGTCATGAGCGAAAAAGACAAGCGCTCCACGCTGGATGTGATCTGCAGCGGGCCGGAAGGGAAGTTCCTTGTTGAGATGCAGCGCCGGCACACTGTGGATGTGGATGACCGCCTTGCGTATTATTCCGCGACACTCATTCAGCGACAGGTCAAGCGGAAGGATCCTACGTATAAAGTCAAGCACGTCTATGTGCTTAATATTGTCAGTTACATACGGCCTCATTCTTCTGAAACTCCCGATGGAAAAATACTTTTCAGTTACGACCAGCGAGAGAATGAAACCTACGAATTGTTGCGAAACAGCAAGGCATCGTTTTATTACCTGGAACTAAGCAGAATGAAGGAACGGGACTGGGAGAAACTCCATAAAAATCCCGAGCGCTGGTGCTACTTATTCAAAAATATGTCTAACTTCGCGGATGAGAGTGATGTGCCCGTGGATCTGCACGGCTTTGAAGAGGTTCTGGACGCAGCCAGGGTAGACAGCCTCTCCCCGGAAGATATGGAAAGATACAATGACATGGTTGCTGCCATCGAGAACGAACGTCGCTCCGCTGATCTCTTTCATTATAATCGCGGGAAAGAGGACGGTAAAGAGGAAGCTGCCAGGGCGATGCTTGCGGACAATATGCCAATAGAAAGCATAGTCAAGTACACTGGTCTGACACCTGAGGAAATCGCGGCGCTGTAGGCTTCGATTCAGAAACGTCTGGCGCGCGCCGGGGAGCGGCGGCCATCAGCGATCGTTATTTACAAATCTGCCGGCAGGCCCGAGGGTCTGTCGGCAGATTGATTTTGTCATTCCGTGGCCTTAAAGGCCGGGGAATCAGAGAGGCTACAGGTCAGCGGCATTGGCGTCATCGCCGGTGCCGGCAGTGAAGTTGGAGTCTCCACAGATATTGACGGAAGACTTGTAATGGCACTTTTTAATAGTTGTACCAGCAACAGAGGCGCCTGCGATGCCGCCTTTGTAAGTGCTAGCGGAAAGTGTCGTTGCAGAGCTATTGCAGGACGTAACGGAGCTTTCGGTATCAAGGAAACCAACGATACCGCCACTCTCATTTGTACCATCAACACGGCTTCCGGTATAGTTGCAGGAAGAGATGGCGGTCTGATTGGCAAGTCCTACAATACCACCATTCCAATAGCCACCATTTATTCTTACAGGAACTGTACAGCCCGATATTGTCGCGTATTGTGAAATGCCAACAATACCGCCTCTTGCACCACGGCGCCCCCAAATGGTGGCTGTTGATGCAACAGCGCAATTAGAGATACTGATCTTCACGTCAGCAGTTCCAACAACCTGTCCGGCAATACCGCCACCAGCTGGACCGGGGGATGTATAGGCGCTAGCTCCCATAGTACCGTCAGATCCCCAGCTGGTGCCTCGATTGCTCCAATGATTATTATTGGACTGCCCACTTTCCGTCAACTCGCAGTAGGAGATGGAAGAAGCACCTTTCACGTAACCAACTATACCTCCGACCCAGAACGAATTCTGAGGTGTTCCGGAATTGTAATTGCCAGATCCATCACCACCATAAACGTTGCCACTATTGGTACATTTCGTCGTGATGTCACCTTTTATGTTGACATTATTGGCATAGCCAACAATACCACCAAGGTAGCAGTAATTATAATATGCACCTGAGCTACTGGCATGGGGTGCCGTTGATGTAGGATCAAACGTGATATTTGCGCTATTGGAGCACTTCTCCAGATCCACAGAGGAGGAGGCATTCAACTTTCCGACAACACCACCCAAATATACATACTGCATACCAACTCCGGCAGCGTTGCAAATATTCGTTACTGTGCCACCATTCGAAACATTTTTAACCGCTTTCATAGCATAACCCACTATGCCGCCCAGATAGAAACCATAGTCGTTGGAACCTGAAGGGGTAGAGCACTTGGCATTGGCAGTAGTATAGGAGATGTTACCGGTATTGGTAATGGTACCACCATTTTTCGCTCCATCAATCGCCGCATTACTCTGTCCGGCAATACCACCTATAACAACAATGGTTCCGCCTACATTTTCAGTTTTATCCACAACAACATTTGCGGCATTATGAACATTGCTGATAGTACCAGAACTCTCGTTGCACCCAAGGATACCGCCGACATAAGGCAGTCGTGCAGCATCAGGGCTATCACAGTATGCGGAACCCACCGTGACGGTACCCGTTGAGCTGTTGTCGCATGAAGCGACCGTACCAAAGTTCCTTCCCACAACACCTCCAACATACTGGACTTTAGGCACAGCCCTGTCAATGATTTGACCATTATTGGTAGAACCGGACACCGTTTTGCCTGAGGTATTGTATCCAACGATACCACCCATTGCTAAATATCGTCCGTTCAAATTGCCGCTAGTGCCTCGTTCGCCAGAGAAGATATTCAGTATAGTCGCATTATTTGTACATTCATTAACCGTACCATCATTCCGGCCAGCGATACCGGCTAAAGCATAATGATAGGCATTGGTGGAATGGGTAACAACCGTTCCCGTCAGATTATTCTCAGAGATGGTAACGGTAATACCAGTAGCGTGATTGGCAACGGTGCAGTTGTCAATGGTTCCAGTGTTAAAGCCAATTATACCTCCAATCATCAACTGAGGATTAGCCTTTATATCATCGGTTTCGGAGGAGGCAATCATCTGGCCCTGGTTGTCAATGGTCCCCAGGAACCAGGAGTCCTTAACTTGACCGGATGCATTAGTGATTTCACCAACGAGTCCACCTATGTAAACTTTTTGATCTGAAGCCTGGAAACCAGAAGGAACAGAAATGGCACCTCCGTATTTGCAGTTATTAACAATACCGACGACTTCTCGTCCGACGATGCCACCAAGGGCGGTAACTTTGTTTACGCTCGAAACGGCCGCAAGGGAAACATTTGCATTCACGGTCACATTATCCAAAGTGCCTCTGTGATAACCGACCACTGCGCCGGCATCAAGTTCGGCAACTTTGGAATGCGTAAAGGTAAATGAGCAGGTATTGTCTATGGTTATGTCTTTTATCTGGCTGGCGCTATTCGTTGCCTTAAAGAGAGGAACAGTAGCGTTGAGGCCGCTGATTGTGTGATTATTGCCATATATAATGCCATCAAAGTAGTAATCTTCCGCATCACCATAGTAACTTTTCTTCAGACCAATTCCTCCAGTTTCATTGAAGAGAACAGATGTGGTACCGTCGAAGATAATGTCGCCAGTTACTTTCACTATGAGGCTGCCGCCAAGGCTCTCATACCCCTTACTATTATAAGACTGAGCGAAGCTGATTAGGTCCTCGGCTGAAGCTATCTCCACATCAACCTCGGTGTCGGTAGGAGCGAACTGGAATGAGGGCATATTGTAGAGTTTGCCGGGAGCGGCAATCCATTCAGAACTTTTGCTCATTGTCATGGTGTCGCCATTGATATCCTGGACCATGATGTCGAACCCATGCTCGTACGTGCGGGCGGGAACAACAAGATAATAGTCGATAGCGGTGGCGGACGTCGCCTGATTTTTCACAACGCGTACTTCAACATCGGAGCCAATGCCGTCTTCAGGAGTGAGGGCCGGCGGATTTGAATTATAGGTAATTGCAAAAACTCCGCTCACCTTTTCATTCCCACGTCCATGGAAACGCACTGAAAGAATATTGTCCGTATCGACAGATCCGCTTCTCGCTTCCGCATGAGCGGCCGTTTCTTGAGTGACGGAAATCTTCAACAACGCGCAGAGGTGGCTCAGCTCAAGGCCGCTGCCGTCGGCTGAATAGCCGGCCATGGGGAACATGTTGTCGGCAAAACCGTCAGCCTTATAGGTCTGCACGGCCGGAAGAGTGACATGAGAGTAATCACTCTCGGTAGTGATGCTTGCGGGATACACCACATTGTATGGAATAGTAAGCGAAGCACTTTCAACCGTAAACTGTGCAGATTGGGCGGGTTCAAAGTCATCCGCCAAAGCAACAGACGCGATACCATTGACGGCAATCTGGTCCTTCGGAGACCAATAGACCTTATGGCCTTCTGCAGTATTAGTTTTATCCATGGTCGTCTTGGTCTCGGGAGCAATACCGACCGTCAGGACGGTCTTTTTGATTTCGGGTTGCTGGACGGTTTCGACTGCAACCTCTTTCTGGCAGCTTGCCAGCAGCGCCGCTGCTGCAAGCACAATGAATAAACGTGTTTTCATACTACCAAGTCTCCTCCTCTTCGACAACGTTAGGAATACTGTAATTGTTCGAGGCTTGATTGCAAAGCCCCGCAGTGGCACCGACATAGATGATCCGTACTGTCGGCGGCTCGAATGTTTGTTTTTGTTTTTCCATATATGTACAATATATATTAATAATTTTGCGATTAATGGTTCGCAGTATTGCCTCCGGCGGAGTTGATGGTGATGTCGAACTGGGTGCCGGTGGGGGTGAACTCAATCTCGGGGAAAGCCTTGATGGTGCCCTTTGTGAAGGTCCTTGGCACAGAGGTCGATTTAGTCATGAAGTGCCCTTGCTCATCCAGTATCTTCACCGTCATGCCATACGTACCGGCCGGGACAGGAATAACCAGATCAATGGCCCCTGTCGAAGGAAGGGCCCAGAAGCCCTGGACGGACACGGACCTGTCGGAAGATGCAGTGGATGTGGGAGCAAGGATTGCGCTTTCAAAATCCACGTCGAACACGCCGCAGAGCTGTGCGCTGTCTGAAGAAATCTCAACACGTCTTATGTTATGGGACGTGTGGTTCCCGTCGGACTTGATCTTGATCCTCACTGCGGAAGTGAGGGGATTGAGGGTAAGGTTGTCAACGGCTGAACTGCCGCACAGGGGAATAATCCCGACGGGGGCCGGAGACGGAAGCTGCACCCTGTTTGCATCCATCCAGATGGAAGCCGGATAGACCGCATTGTAGGGCGCCGCCAGGACAACATCAGGGAAGTCGAACCGGGCGCTGGTGCTGCCGGCAGATACCCCGGACAGCGCCGCTGAAGCACTTCCGTTGACGTTCACCATGTCGCCGTCGGTCCAGTAGAGCTGGTGGCCGGAGCCGCTGTCTTCACCGAGCACAGTCTTCGTGCCGGGACAGGAAATGGTCAGGGACGTTCCTGAAGCCACAGGAACATCGGGAGCAATCTCCCGGTTGCATGCGCACAGCAACGCAGCTGCCGCAAATGCCAATAAAACAAGCTTTCTCATACTACCATTCCTCCTCTTCTTCAAAAATCAACGGGAGATTGGTAGACTGACAGATCACTCCGACGGGGCCGGAAGCAATCTCTTCAATGAGAGGGGCTTTGTAGACAACACTAACCTTCATATCAGTATTCTTACCAAGTTATTGATTGTCTGTATTCATTGCCGAAGCGGTCGGTGACGGAGACGGTGCCGGAGCCGGATGAGGGGACCGCCACGCGGAACAAGGTGTGGGGGTAGCCCGTGGTCTTGGGCGTGTAGGAACTGTCGCCCTTCATGGAGCCGTTGTTGGTCTTGTAGAAGGTCCTGATCTCGGTGTCGCCGATGTCGTGGCGCTCCTCGTCTGTGACCAATTCCATCTGCGAAGATGAACCGCCCCTCAGCATAAACGTCGGGGTGTCCCAGCGCGTGTCGTAGAGGAACACGTTGGCGTAGAGGTAGCCGTCGCCGTAGGCAGAAGGAGGGTACAGGTGCATCTGGTAGGACTCGTTCAGCTCGCCGCCGCCGTTCATCTGCGCAACGCCTCCGCTGTAGGTCCACTCGCGCCACAGGTAGTCGGGCTGCTTCTTGCCCTGAAAAGCACCGGTCTGGTACTTGACGGGATGGAAACGCCAGGAGGAGATGACTCCGTCCCGCACCTCGACTATAGTGTAGCCGCGGGGCGTGCCTCCGGATTGGTACTCATTGGTCCAGAGTTCACCGGTGCTGCGCGCAAGGGTGTGGACCTCGACGTTCTTGTAGCGGTGCGAAGTGGAATAGATGTAGTTGAAGGTGTTGTGCGTGTGGCCCGCCCAGGCGTGGACGGCGCGGAACGAACGCAACAGGGTGCCGTATTCATCGCCGCGCAGGGCAGTATTGGAGCGTTCGCTGCTGTTTGCCATGCGGAACATGGGAGAATGCGCGCAAACCATCAGGGTGGTGTTCTTCGACACGTGCGAGAGGTCGGAACGCAGCCAGGCCCAGGCTTCATCCGAAAGGCCATTGTCATAGGCGGTCAATTGACTGCCTGAACGATACATGATCAGGTCGTCCAGGACCACGAAATGCAGCTTGCCGATGTTGAACGAATAGTTGCGGGGGCCGAACCAGGATTCATAAGGTTCGGCGCCGGAATCGTCGTCAGCGGCGTAGATATCGTGGTCGTGGTTACCGATCACATTGAAGGTCGGATAGCCGAGAGTGGCGAGGCCTGCCGCATAGTCGGAGAAGAGCGAAGGGTCGTTGTGGACCAAGTCGCCGAGGCAGATGCCGTAGACCTGCCTGCCGGACACGGTGGCCGCGGTCTCGCGCAGGTCGCGGTAGAGGTCTTCGCAGCAGTCCAGCGACTTGAACGCTATGTTGTCGTAGTAGGCGCTGTGGCTGCGGGGCTGCGGATCGGCGGTGAATATCAGCGTGGCATCATTGGGATTGGCCACGGGATTGAGCACGAAGTCGCCGCACTGCAGCACGCCGCCGACCGAACTCAGCGAGGAGACGGGCTTGTAGAACTGCGGGATGCCGCTTTCGACGGGCGGAAGGTAGCCGGCAGGAGTGCTTATAAAGATGAAGCGCGTGCCGACGAGCTCACTTTCCAGGTAGAAACGGCCATCGTCGAGCGTGCGGGACGAAATGAAACCGTCGGACACCACGACGCCGGCAACAGGCGCACCGGTATTGTCGACCACACGGCCGGTCACGGTGCAGCCCTCGAACGGCAGCGAGTCCGTCTCCAGATCCCCGATTTGAAGCTCGAAGGCATTTGGAGCGGGCGAGAAAGTGAACTCGGACGGCAGCACTAGATGCCCTGCGGTCAGCGTCACTGCCGACGAGCGCTTCATGTTCATCGTATTGCCCTGGTCGTCGCTCAAGGTCACCGTAAAGCCCTTCGGATATGAGCCTGCAGGTACGACCATATACACCACCACGGGCGTCTGCTCGTCAAGCGCCGCCGACAAAGAGACCGACGTGCTTAAATCAGCCGCCGAAGAAGAGCTGCCGCTCAGCATGCCGCTGGCGTAGTCTATGGTGAAGTCGCCGCACACCTGCTCGCCGTTGCCGCCTTGGAATGACACGGAAACGAGCTTCCCAGTGGATGCGGAGGGGTCTTTGAGCACCGACAGGCCGATGACTGCGCAGAGGTGCCGCATACCGGCGGAAGCGTCCGCAGAGAACACACGGCAGGCGCAGGGCGTCACCACGGAGGAGCCGGAGCTGGCCTGTGCAGCCGGAAGTGTTACGGTCGTGGCGTCCTTGTAGTATGCTGCCGGATACAGCAGGTCGTAGGGCGAACTGAACTCACCGGCAAAACTGAACGAGGCGCTAGTCTGGCCTTCGCCTACACCGGAAAGGGCCGCCGAAGCGGTGCCGTTTAGGGCCACCTGGTCGCCGTCGGCCCAGTAGAGCTTGCGGCGTCCTTCGGAAGACACTCCGATGGTGGTCTTCACCTCCGGGGGCAAACCCACGGAGATGACGGTCTCCCCAGCCGGGGTCTTCTCAGGCTCAATCCGTCCGCATCCCGCCGGGCACAGGAGGACCGGCAGGAGCAGGAAGGATATGACGGATCTTTTCATTACAGGTCTGCAGCGTTGCCGCCACCGTCGGTGAAGTTGTCATCGGAACAAATGGCGATTGAAGACTTGTAGTGGCAGCCCGAAATAGAGGTACCGGGAGCGGTCTCGGTGGCCTTGACGGACTTGCCGGCAATGCCTCCGAATACCAATTCGTTGGCTCCGGCAGTGACGGTGGTCAGGTTACTGTTGCAATTGTTGATTGACGAACCAGCATCCAGCACACCCACGATGCCGCCGGCCACCTTTATCTGGGACGAAGCCATCGCCGTGCCGGTGTAACTGCAGCCGGAAACCGAGCTGTTGATAATCCAGCCGGCAATACCTCCGCAGTTATAGAAAGAAGAGCCCGTGTAATCACCGGAAGTCGTGCAGCTGCTTATGCTGGTATAATTGGCATAGCCCGCTATACCGCCGCAATAGCCGCGCCTCGGGCCGGTACCGGAAAAATTCTCGGTCACGTAAGGAAGTGCGACATTGGTGCATCCCGTAATCTGGATGGAAGCGGACTGTTCACCGGCGCAGTAGCCGACTATACCGCCTTCATAGGTGGAATTGGTGTCGCCCTCGGAATTGTTGAACTGGTCGTTGCGCAAAACTCCATTGTTGGAACAATATGTCACCTGGGAGTTGCCTGCCAGATAACCGATAATTCCTCCGAGGATGAGGGATTTGCCGTTGTTCTTGGAGGTGTTGCCGCCGTGGATCTTGCCGGTATTGGTGCAGCCGTTGACCTGGACAGGAACTGCCACGTGTCCTGCGACTCCGCCGATTATGTTGTTCGTGTGGGCGATGTTCTTGTTGACCTGGAAGTTGACTTCGCCGTTGTTGGTGTTATTGGAGAGTTCCGTCGCATCGTCGGACACATATCCCACGACGCCGCCGAGCCAGAGATTGCTCAGAGGACCGGCGTTGCCACCAACGGCATAGACAACCTCACCGTTGTTGGTCAGGCCGCTCAGGGACACGCCGGAATGGCCTACCACGCCGCCGACGCTGTAGCCTGCTGCAGAAACGTTGGTGGTCATGTCGTTGTTGAAAGCGATGTTGCCGTTGTTCTGGATATTGGAGGCACTGTCGATGACTGCGCCGCCCGTTGCAAGGCCGATGACGCCGCCGATTGCGGTATCGGTATTCGCATTGTTCTCAATACGGGTGATAAGTAAGTCGCCATAGTTGACAACGGACTTCACGATGGCTGCAGAGCCATTGTGCTCACCGATAACACCGCCAAGGCGCAGGAGGCGGACACCGTAGGGACCGATGCCGGCAGTTGCGACAGTCATCTTTGCGGTGTTGTCGCAACCGTCCACCTCGCCGTTGTTGTAGCCGACCACGCCACCGACCTTCTGGTGTCTCGGAGTGGAGCACTCAATAACGGCACCCTTGTTGGAGCACTGGGCCACGCTGCCGCCCTCGATATTGTAGCCGACCACACCGCCGATATACATATAACGGGAGTTGTCGTCGGCTGCGGTATTGTCGGTACCGGTCGTGAGGACGAAATTGAGGATTTCAGCGGAGTTCTCACAGCTGATGACGCTACCGCTGTTCATGCCGACAATGCCGCCTTCAGCCATATGATAAGACTGGGTGGTGGTATTCCTGATGGTACCGGCATAGGACTCTTCCTTAATCGTGACAGGGAGGTAGGGGCTGGACTTAGTCGTGCATCCGCTCACTGTACCGAGATTGTTGCGGCCGACAATACCGCCGATAAACAGGGTGGGGCTCTTCTTGTCACTGCTGATCGCGCGGGCAGCAAAATCTATGGTGCCGCCGAAGGAGCAGTCCTGCACGACGCCCGCCGCATTGCTGATCAGGCCGGCGATTCCTCCGACATATACAGCCTTGGCGTTGGAAGCAAAGCCTGAGCCGAGGACAATAGCACCGGAGAAGGAACAGTTGTTGACCTTGCCAACCACGACACGTCCCGCGACACCGCCCAGGCAGGCTGCGTAATCGACGGAACCGTCAGCTACGGTCAGGGTTGCCTGCACGTTGACGTTCTCGATAACGCCGCGGTTGTAGCCGACCACGGCCGCCATATAGTAGTCTTCCGCATTGGGATGCGTGAAAGTGTAGGCACAGTTGGAACTGACGGTGAGATCCTTGACCGAGGCGCCTGAGCCTGTGTAGCCGAACAGAGGGCAGGAGCCGGAATAATTGGAAATGCTGTGGCCGCCGCCGTCGAAGCTGCCGTTGAAGTAGTTGTCTCCGTCGGCAGTCTTGCAGCCGATACCGCCCGTGGCGCTGAACGCCTGGGACGTGTTGGAGTCAAAGCTGATGTTGGAAACCACGTTGACGCGCAGCTTGCTGCCGAAGAACTTGCCGTCGTTGAAGTCACTGGCGAATGCCACCAGGTCGTTGGCGCTGGCGATGTCGACGGTCACTTCTTCACCCGTGGGCTCGAAAGCGAGGTCGGGCAACACATAGATGTGGCCGGCCTGGAGGTCGACGGCGCCGCCGTTGGACTTCTTCATGTAGTGGCCGTTCACGTCTGTGATGGTCAGGCTGAAACCGGAGGCATAGTTGCCTGCGGGAACCACGATGTAGACCTCAAGCGGATTCTCGGTGGAAAGTGTTTTGCCCAGGGCAATGGTCACGGCATTGTCACCGGCACCGGCAGACTTGGAGGTCAGGGCGGCGTTCTGGTAATCGACGGTGAAATCGCCGCTGATCTGCTCGCTGGAGTTGCCCTTGAAGGTGATGCTTTCAATCTTGTCCTTGTCGATTGACTCGCCGCTGGAAAGCACGAGGGAGGCCTTCACGACAGCACAGACGTGGCTGAGCGAAGGGCTCGAGCCCGTGGATGCATAGCCTATCATAGGCAGGGCGTCGTTGGCGAAGGTGCCGCTGACGTAGGTCTGGGTGGCGGGAAGGGTGACGGTGGTCGCGTCCTTCCAGATGGATGCAGGATAAGCGATGCTGTAGGGAGCTGTCAGGTTCCCGGTGAAACTGAACAGGGCGGAAGTGCTCTGTGCAGGAACGCCGCTCAGGGGATCTGAGGTGACGCCGTTGACAGCGATGCAGTCTCCGTCGGACCAATAAACCTTGCGGTTTGAGCCGACTTTGTCGCCAAGGGTGGTCTTGGTATCGGGCAGGCCGATTTCCAACACGGTCTTCACTCCCTCGGGAGCGCCTTCAGGGGTGATCATTTCCCTGGTACAGCCTGCAAGCAGAGCTGCTGCCGCAAGCAGATAGATAGCACGTGTCTTCATAACCACTCAAGATTTTCTTCAATCAGATCGGGGGTTTCAATGCTGGTGAGAGAAGATTCGAGCAATTCCCCCGACAGGATTGCAGATTCTTCTAAGGCCGGAGCCTTGTAAAACTTTTTGTCCATAGGCGTTATATGATTTTTACCATTTTACAGTTTGCGTGTAGCTGTGTCCGAAGAGGTCGGTGACTCGGATTTCGCCTTCGGTGACGCCCGGAGACGGCTTCACCTTGAAGAGGAACGAATCCTTGGAAGGCGTGCAGTACTTGCGGGTGGTCTTGCTAGTCACTTTCTCGAATATGTCGTAGTAGTCCGGATCCACTCCGGGGGCGTATTCCATTTCCACGGCGGGCTTGCCGTCCTCGCACCACAGGGGCGTGGTCCATCCTTCGGACCAGTTGAACACGTTCACCATCACTGTGCCATCCGAAGTGCGGGAGGGCGGGTAGGCGCGCATCTGGTAGTCCCGGTCGTGGCCGACGGACTTGTAGTACCAGTCTAAGGAGTCGCCCTTCACTTCCATGACCATATAGCCCTGGGGCTCTCCCATTGCTCCTATAGGCTCGTTGAGGCGCAGGGCGCCGGTGCAGCGGGTCACGCTTATGCACTGGATATTCGGGGCGCCGTGCTTTACGTCCTTGCCGGCGTAGTTGTAGTAGAAATTGCGGTGGTAGTGGCCGTTCCACGAATAGACGGCCTTGTACTTCGACAGCAGCTCAAGGTAGTTGGCGTAGTTGCGGTGGTAGACGCCGTGGGAGCCGTGGGGGCTGGTGTTGGGATTCTTGAAGAGCTGGGCGTGGGCGCAGACCACCAGGGTGCGGTCGGTGCCGACGTCAGCAAGGTCGGCCTTCAGCCATTCCATAGCCCTGTCGTCAAGGCCGTTGCCGTAGCTGTCGCCGGGGCCCTTGCGGTCGTAGAGTATGGTATTGACGACTATGTAGTGGATGTCGCCCAGGTCGAAGGAAAAATGGTCCGGGCCGACGTAGGTTTCATAGTAGATATTGCCCAGTTCGGTCTCGAAGAGGGTGGCCTGGTCGTAGTCGTGGTTACCAATTACGTTGAAAGTGGGACACTTGATCTGCGCGGCAGCATCCATGTAGTCGTCCCAGGCATACATATAATTATACACCAGGTCGCCGAGGTTGATGGAATAGACGTCACCTTGGCAGGAGGCCCTGAAAGCCTCGGCGTCGGGAGCTATCCTCTGCGCCCAGACTTCCATCGAATTGTCGACTCCGTAGGGACGCACCTGGGGGTCGGCAATCATCAGGACCGTGTAGTCCTTCACCGGCTCGCGGGGAGTCAGCACGAAGTCGGCGCGCACCGCCTTGACATAGCGCGGAATGCGCTTGAAGAAGGCCGGGAGGCCATTTACCGTAGGAATCTCCACGTTCGCGGGAAGGCTCAGGTAGATGAAGCGGGCTTCGGAAAAGTCGCTCGTCATGGAATAGGAGCCGTCGGCGCCGGTCTTGACGCACTGGCGGCCGTCGGTGACGACTATGCCCTCAAGGGGCTTGCCGTCTGGGGTGAGCACGGAGCCGGACACATTGGGCTTGCCGGCCACTGCCTCGACCGCGGTCGCCATGTTGTCCAGGGCGTTGCCGCCGGTGGCTATGGTCGCCGCCGTCGCGCATATGCTGCCCTTGCGGCCGGACACGCAGGTCACCGCACCGTCGTTGGAGCAGTCCGTCACGAAGGCGAGCAGGTCGCCGCGGCCCTCGGCATAAGCCACCACACCTGCGGCGTGGATGGCGTTGCGGTTATTGCTGTCGTACTTGTTGCCGCCGGCGCCTGCGTAAATCTTGCCGTGGTTGACGCAGTCACGAACATAGGTGCCTGCGGTGGCGGTTTTCACCACGTAGATGTTGCCGGCTATGCCGCCGGCAGTGCTGCGGTTGCGGGAGCTGATGCCGTCGAAGCGAACTTCACCCCAGTTGACGCAGGCACGCACGTGGACCGGACGGCCGATGTTGCCGACTATGCCGCCGGCGTGGGAGGGCTGCTCGCCGAGAGCCTCAACCTTGCCGTAGTTCAGGCAGTCGGCAATCACGAGGGCCTCGTGGGGCATGCCCACGATGCCGCCGACGTTGGCGCCGCACGCGCCTTCGGCAAGCACGTGGCCGAAGTTGTCGCAGCGGTCGATGTCGGCCTTGGTCTGGCCCGCGATGCCGCCGGCGCGCAGCACGCCTTTGGTGTCGCCGTCCTCGGTGGCGCGGATGTCACCCTTGACCTCGCCCCTGTTGACACAGTACTTTACCGTGGTGCGTACGGGGTTGCCGGTGATGCCGCCGATGAAGATTGCGGTCAGGCTGCTGACCGTGGACACCTCGCCGGTGTTGGTGCAGCGGGCGATGGTGCAGCCGGTGGCCAGCTTGCCGATGGCGCCGCCGCAGATGCCTCCCAGATAGAGGGCCACGGATTCCTTGGCGTCGCCGGAGACGTCGGAGAATATCTTGCCTTCATTGCGGCAGTTCAGGATCACGAAGGTGTTGACACCGGCGATGCCGCCGATGAAGAGCGGATCCATGGCATAGCCGCAGTTGTGGTTGATGGAGCCGCCGTTGACACAGTCACGTATGGTGCCGTCGTTGGTGTCGGCTATGAAGCCGGCACGGAACTCCCCTGCCTTGGAGCTGATTTTCAGGGCGCAGGACGGGTCGATCACGATGCCGGACACCACGGCGCCCTTGGCCACAGTGCGGAAGAGGCCGCCGTCGGACTTCCAGCCCTTGATGCGGAAGCCCTTGCCGTCGAAGCGGCCGGTGAAGTTGTCCACCCGCACGGGCTTGCGTATCTTGGAGAAGTCCAGGTCGGCGGTGAGCACGACTGTGCTGTCCGCTCCGTACCACTGCGACAGGTCGGTGCCCTTGTTGCAGGCCTCCGCGAAAGCCACGAAGTCCTTCGCGGTCGAGATGCCTTGCGCGCCCAGGGCCACGCAGGATGCGAGCAGGATTACCGAAAGCAGTAACTTTTTCATCACCAGGTTATCGTTGAAGTGTAGGTATTGCCGAAACGGTCTGTGACACTGACGGTGCCGGAGCCGTGGGTGGTGTCCACGAAGGCCCGGAACATCGAGTCACAGTTGTTCTTGCTCGGGCTGAATTCCTTGGACAGGTACGAATTGTTCTTCTGGTAGAAGGAAGTTATGTCCCAGTCGGACATGGAGAAACGGAAGTCCTTTTCCGTGACGCGCTTCATGGTGGCGGGCACTCCGTCTGTGGTGAAGACGGGGGTCTTCCACATTTCGTCCCACATGAAGACGTTGGCGTAGACGTACTTGTCGCCGTAGGTGCCGGGAGCGAAAATCTGCATCTGATAGCTGTCGTCAAGCTCCTTGCCGCTGCCCTTGAGCACGGCCTTGCCGCCCACGTACTCCCAGTCTCGCCACTCATAGGAAGGCTGCTTGCCGCTGCCGCCGTGGGTGTCCTTGAAATCGCCGGTCTGCCAGTAGATGGGCTTGAACTTCCAGCTCACGTCGCCGCCGTTGTAGTCGAAGACCACGTAGCCGCGGGGGGTGCCGTTGGCGCCCAGGAACTCATTTGTCCAGAGGGCCCCGCTCACGCGGGTGAGGGTGTGGGTCTCGATGACTGGATTGGACTTGTCCACGTAGTTGCAGGTGGAATGGGTGTGCCCGGCCCAGGCGTAAACCTTCGAGTACTTGGAAAAAAGGTTGCGGTAGTCGGCATAGTGCCTGGCGCTGCTGCGCTCACCGCCACCCTGGAGGCGGAACATCGGGGAGTGCGCGCAGACCATCAGTATGCGGTCGAAGGGCACGGTAGCCAGGTCGTTCTGCAGCCACTGCCAAATCTCCTCGGTCAGGCCGGTGTCGCAGTTGTCGCGGTCGCGGCCCGTGCTCTGGTCGGGGGCTATCATGTCGTCCAGCACCACGAAATGGCATTTGCCGACATTGAAGGAGTAGTTGGAAGGCCCCAGGATGGACTCGTAGGTCTTGCAGGAAGTCTTGTCGTCGGGCATCTTGACGTCGTGGTCATGGTTGCCTATGACGTTGTAGCAGGCTATGCCCGTGTTCGAAAGCCCCTTTTTGTAGGCCGGAAGGAGACTGAAGTCGCGGTGGATTATGTCGCCAAGGCCCATGCCGTAGACCGGGCGGTCGGTGATGGTCGCCTTCAGGTCCTTCATGTCCCTGTACATATCCTCGCAGCAGTCGAGGGAATGGTAGGCCATGTTGTCGTAGCCGGCTCCCTTGCTGCGGGGCTGCGGATCGGCGAAGATGAACATCGTGAAGCGCTCAGGATTGGCAATCTTGCTGAGGCTGAAGTTGACGTCCTTGTATTTGCCGTCGGAGCCTTTGGTGCAGTCTTTCAGGAACTTCCAGAACACGGCGAGGCCGTCAGAGACAGGTGCGGACCAGCCCGAAGGGGTGGAGACGAACACGTAGTCGCGGTCGGACAGGTCGGTGTTGAGGTAGTAGCGGCCGTCATTGCCGGTCACCGCGCAGTTGATGCCGTCGGAAACGGTCACTCCGGAAAGGAGCGTGCCGTCGCTTCCGCTGACCACGCCGCTGACGGTGTACTCGGCCGGCACATTGCCGCCGCCCCCGCCGGACGGATCAGGTTCGGCGGGGTTGCAGGCGGTAAAGAGCAGCGCAAGTGCGCTTAGTATGGGTAGAAGTCTTTTCATTATCAATTAGTTGCCGGGCCAGTAGGACAGGCCCTCGACGGTGCCGGTCTTGTTGCCCACGGCATATCCTCCAATATTGTTTTCGCTGAGCACGACGCCGTTGATGGTGCCGCCTATCTTGCAGTTGCGTATGACAGTGTCTTCCTCAGCAGTTGCCACTATTCCGCCGCAGTTGAACGGCTGGTCCACCTTGTTGACGCTGATGACGCCGAACCAGGAGCAGTCGGAAATAGTCACTCCGCCTCCCTGCGAGTTCGACAGGATGCCGCCGGGGCACTGCACTGCGCTCGCCGGGTTGGAGCAGTACACGTTGCACTTCACGATGCAGCCGGTCACTGTTGACTTCTCGAGGGTGCAGGCGATGCCGCCCTTGTTGGCCGCGTTGCTGTTGGTCACGCTCATGTCTCCCAGGTTGGAGCAGGAACTGATCTCGGCGTTGCGGGCGAAGCACACCATGCCGGCGGAGCAGCCACGGTAGCTGGCAATCACGGCACCGTTGGCGCAGTCCTTCATGACGAGCTTGCCGGACACGCTTTCCTGCACGCAGTCGAAGGCGCCCAGGATGCCGGATGCGGAACAGGCGGTGTACCAGCCGCTGGTGGCGCCGCCGGGAATCACGTTGCTGTAGTGGTTGTTCGTGATCTTGGCCTTGTTCTCGCAGCCGGAGAAAGTGGCGTCGCCGCCTATCACCACGCCTGCGATGCCGCCGATTATGAACGCATAGTTCTTGGTGTTGGCGCAGTTGACGGCCGAAGACGTGATCTTGCCTATTTCAGCGTTGTTGACGCACTTGGTGAAGGTGGCCGGGCCGTTGATGAAGCCGGCGATGCCTCCGAAATAGCCGTGACGCACCTGAGGCGTTGCCGCTGTGGTGTATTCCGTGGAGTATATGCCCTGGTTGGAAATGTTTTCGAACGTGGCACCCGCCACCTGGGCTTCAGGGTCGCATCCCCCCAGCACCCCGCCGATGAGGAGGAAGTCCGCGGTGCGGGCCGCCGTCTGATCGAAGGAGATGTTGGTCTGGAATTCGTAATCCTTGAAGGACACTTTGATGCCGCCCGCCGCCATCCCGGCAAAGCCGCCGGCATAGACGCGGGTCGTCGCGGAATTGGAGAAGGCGTTTATCTTGATGGTGCCGAGGGAAACGGACTTGTCGGAGGCGTTGTCGAAGCTGCAGTCCTTTTCCAGCACGCCGTAGAGGCCGCCGATTGCCGCCTCACCCGGAGTGCCGCCGAGGGTGATCGTGCCCATGTAGGCATTGTTGTCGGCATTGGCACCGGGGACAATCGTGCCCTGGATTCCGCCGATGCGGGCATGACCGATGCCGGAGGAGAATCCTATGGTGCCGGACATCTCGCAGTTGGCAGTGGTGCCGGCGTTGAGTCCGGCAATGCCTCCGGCGTTGATAGTGACGTCGGAGTCGGGGCCTGAACTGACAGTGAGCCTGCCGCCCATCTTGCAGCCCTTGATGGAGCTGGATGCGTCGCACCAGCCCACGATGCCGCCGGCAAAGGAGCCGGAATCATCGTTACTGATACCGGCATATTCGACCGAGCCGGCCATAGAACAGCCGGAGAAGGTGGTAGCGGTCGCCTTGTTGGCGATGCCGCCCACCCATGCGCCTTTGTTGTATTCCTGGATGTCGTTGTAGATGGAGCATCCCTTGCCGAGGGTCACGTTGCTGATGGTGGCACCCTTGCAGACATTGAATATGCCGCTGCGGGTCTTTGTGAGGTTGATTACCGAATGGCCTTTACCATCGAAAGTACCGGTGTAGGGCTTGTCTTCTGTGCCTATACCGGTCCAGCCCTCAACGCCGGCCATGTCGATATCCTCAACCACCACGACCACGCCATTGTTCTCCCAGTCGGCGGTGGAGCTTCCGGATGCGACGGCGTCCGCGAATGCCTTGAGACCCTTGGCGGTCACGAGGCCGTGGGCGGGAATGTAGTCCTGCACTATGCCCGGAAGCGGCACGACTGAGGCCGAGCTGTTGGACAGGAGCAGGGAGGCGGCGATGCTGCGGGTTTCGCTGCAGTCGCTGAGGTTGTCGGCGAAGCTCAGCGTCAGTGTGGCGAGTTCGGAGTCTGAATCGCTGATGGAGTACTCGGCAAACGCCGGCAGTTCCACATCGGCGACCAGATACCTGGGCACGGTGATTTCCAGCTTGGAACCGGATCCGGGGAGGACCAGGTTGCCGGCGCTGTCGTATTTGTGCTCCGTGCCGAACTGGAACACGTTGATGTATTCCTTGTCGGAACCGGCGCTGAGGGTCACGCGGCCGAAGCGGGAGTTGCCGCCGTCGGGCTTGACAGTGATGCTGATGGGCTCTGTCTGCATGCCGTTGGAGGAAACCGCAGTGCCGCGGGAGACGTTGATCCAGTCTTCGGAAGCGACTTCCCAGGATGTGCCTGACTTGGTGGTTACGTTGGTGGAGAACGTAAGGCCGTTCTTTGTGGAAATGGCGAAAGGCTGGCCCACCACGAAGGAACTGGCAGCCTGGCTGGCCTTTATGGCGAAGCCGCGGAACTCGCCGGCCACAAAGGTGAGCGTGGCCTCGTCGCGGGCGTCGAAGCTTTCGTTGGCCGCAACCTGGAGGGACACCTTTCCGGAGCCCCTGTTGGGATCGGACACGACCTTGAGCCATTCGCGGTTGGATTCCAGGTTCCAGCGGAGACCGTCGTCGTTGAGTACGACGTCGATTTCACGGCTGGCGGCATTGTGGCCGAAGGAGAGCGAAGAGACGGCCGCTCCGTCCATGGAGTAGCTGACGGAAATGTCGCGCACTTCCCTGCCGGCGAGGATTTCCTCATCGGTGGGTTTTTCCTTCTCGCATCCGGCAAGCAGAAGCGCCGGAAGCATTATAAGCGATAGTATCTTGTGTTTCATGATCGTCCTGTTTCTACTTTCGTCCTAACAGCCTGATTGCCTTGCTCTCCTTGGTGTCGGCCCACCAGACGTCGGTCTGGATGTTGTTGGTCCCTCCGAGCCAGCCGTCAACTGCTTCCTTGTAGCTGACGGGGTTGCGGTAGGGCTCGTCCGAAGGATAACGCAGGCGGGTGGGGAGAATCTTGTTGTTGCCGGCGGCGGGACCGTCGGTACGAAGGATGGGATAGCCGGTACGGCGGTAGTCGTTCCATGCTTCGATTCCGATGAAGAAGCTGGCTATCCACTTCTGTGTGAGAATTGCCTCGACGGCATTGTCGGAGTTGAAGGTGGCCCCGCTGTAGAGTTCGCCGTTGGTCACGTAGTTCACGTAATCGACGACGTCTTCAGACTCGGCGGTCACATAAGGATTCCACTCCAGTATGCTCTCGGTCACGCCCTGGCGGAGTAGCGCCAGGTATGCGCCGATGCCGGAAGCCGAGGAGATCAGGCCGCGGGCCCCCGCCTCGGCGAAGATGAAGTACAGTTCGGAGTAGTTCATCAGGGGGTAGAAGGAGGCGTTCTTCAGGTCGTAGATCTTCTGGGTGATGGCTGAAGGATAGTCATTGCCGTAGGTCATGCGGCCGATCAGCGAGTTGCCGGCGGAGGACTTGTGCTCCGTGTTGTCGAGGAACTTGACTGATGCCGCGTTGAACATCTGGTTGGGCATGCCGTTGGTCTTGCGCCACCAGCAGTCGTATCGGGGATCCTCTACGTGGCCGCCGGCGGACTTGGCCTTGTACTTATAGTAAACCTGGCCGTCGGAGTCGACCGCCTCGGTGTAGTCAAGCATACGGCGGGTCAGCACGTCGCAGACGGCCGTGGAATTCCATATACCGCTCGTGGTCGTGTAGAACGGGCTCTGTTCAGTCTCGTTCTGGGTGCTGAACGGAATAAGGGGACGGTCGTCGCGGCTGCGCATCAGCGGATAGTCGCCGCCTCCGCTCTGGAAGCAGTCGTAGAACTCGGCGAGCTTGAACTTGATGCTCAGCGACTCCCAGGTGTCATTGAGGTCGAGGGTGCCGCCGTCCTCTTCAATGACCTTCATGGCGGCGCGCATCAGCAGCCTTGCGTAGAGGGAATTGCCGAAGCGGCGCCATTTGTCGAGGTCGCCCCCGAAGGTCTTGTCGCAGATGGCGGAGAAATGGAGTTCCTCGGTCTCGGACAGCAGCTTGTTGGCATCTTCGAGCATGCAGAACATAGCACGGTAGATGTCTTTCTGGCTGTCGTATGCCGTTGTGTACTTGTCGGAGGTGCCTGTCAGCGGCAGTATGCCGGCCTCGGTGAAGGGGACGTCGCCGTAGGTGTCCGTGATCTGGCTGATCAGGAACGAACGCAGTATCAAGGCGACGGCCTGCATCGGGGCGCTTTCTTCCTTGACGGCCTGCTCGTACATAGCCATTGCGTTGCCGTACTGGAGGTAGATTGCGGTCCAGATGTCGTCCGAAGTGCCTTCGGGAATGTTGTAGTTGCCGATCACGCGGGAGCTGGACTCGGAATTGGTCGAGACCGCATACTGGGCAAGGAAGGAGGTGGTGCCGCGGAAGACGCTTATCAGGTTGTACTGCGTCTTGAACATGATGGGATGCACGTACGACTCGGCCGGGGCCTCATACAGGGCGTACGGGTTCTTGCTCATTTCATCGAACTTCGAGCATCCGCAGAGAGCGCAGACAAGGATTATCGCTGAAAATACTCTGTGTTTCATAATCTGTCCTCCATTAGAAAGTGAGACTGACTGAAGCGCCGAACTGGGCCGTGGAAGGCATCTGCAGGATTTCGAATCCAGGGATAACCGCGCTGCCGCGCATGGTTACGCCCTCGGGATCCCATCCCGGGAAGTTGGTCCAGCACCAGAGGTTGTTGCCGAAAGCGGAGAAGGTCACGCCGCTGAGGAATTTGGTCTTCGCCAGCAGCTTCTTGGGGAGAGAGTACTCGAGCCGGACCTCGCGCAGCTTCAGGAACTGCGTGCTGACGAAGTTGGCTTCGCCGTTGGTCTGCTCGTACTTGTTGTGGTAGTAGGTCGCTATGTTTTCCTTCGCGATGGGGTCGGTGTTGAGGACGTAGTTGCCGTCTTCGGTCTCACGGACGCCGAGGGGCACCATGCCGCCCTCGCGGCCTTCAAGGGTCGCCAAACCCTTGCCCCTGTAATTGAGCACCCAGTTGGTGTAGGAGAACACGTGGCCGCCGACCTGGCCGTCGAAGCCGACGTAGAGGCTGAGGTCCTTCCACTTGAGGGTGGTGTTGAAACCGCCCTTCCAGAGAGGAGCCGCCTCGCCGAGGTACTGCAGTTCGGTGCCTGTCTGGGGCACGTTCTGCTTGTCGAGCACCAGCAGGCCGGACACGTCGACCATCTTGCCGTTGGAGTCGATGGCGGTGGAGCCCTCCGGGGCGCGGACGTAGCCCTTGCCGTACATGGATGTGAGGCTGCCGCCTTCGTAGGCGATCATGTAGGCGTGGGTGCTGTAGGATGCGATGATCCAGGAATCGATGCCCTCGCCGAGCGAGACCACGGTATTCTTGTTCATCGTGTAGTTGGCGGCGACTTTCCACTGGAGGTCGCGGGTCTTGACGAGCGTGCCGCCCAGGGTCATCTCTATACCGCGGTTGCGGATGGAGCCTGCGTTGACGTACATGAAGTTCACGCCGTTGGCGTAGGAAACCGGCATCTGGGAGATGAGGTCCTTGGTCACGGAATCGTAGTAGGCGGCGTCGAAGGAGAGGCGGTTCTTGAACATGCGGAGTTCAAGACCGACTTCCCAGGAGCTCACGATTTCTGGACGGAGGTTGGTGTTGGACTTGGCTGTCTGGATCTGCACGGTACCGGGGAAGCCGGTGCCCTGCAGGTAGTCGGCCACGCGGTACGGGGCGGTGTCGTTACCCACCTGCGCCCATGATGCGCGTATCTTCATCAGGTTGATGAGGCCGCCCGCCCTACCGAACTCGAAGAGGTCGTTGAGCGCGACGCTTCCCGACACTGAAGGATAGAAGAACGAACGGTTGGAGGCCGCAAGGGTGCTGGACCAGTCGTTACGTCCGGTTATGTCAAGGAACACGGCGTTCTTCCATGCGAAGGAGAGCATTCCGTAGAGCGAATTGGTCTGGCGCTCGTAGGAGTTGTTGCTGGTCTTGGGCTCGTAGGATGCGTTGACCAGGGAATAGACGCCCGGGATGTTCAGGGTGCTGGCGGTCTGGGTGTGGTTGCTGTAGTTGCGCCAGAGAAGGCTGCCGCCGAAGTTGCCGGTGAAGTCGAAGTCGCTCCCGAAATGGGTGTTGTACTTGAGCAGGAAGTCGCCGGAGTACTGCTTGGAGGTGATGGCCTGCTCGCGGTACCATCCCTGGGGTTTGGCCTGGGTGGACGTGGCCTGGCGCTGAGTACGGAACTCGGAGGTGATGTCGAGGCCGCCGCGGACCGTCAGGGTGAGCCCCTTCAGGATGTCGGCGTTGAAGGCCACGTTGCCGTACATACGGTCACGCATCTGGTTGTTGATACACTCGTTGGCCAGGAAGTAGCCGTTGTTCTTGCCGCCGGTCAGGGAAGCGTCCTGCTGGTATGCGACAGGATCCTTCCAGTAGTTCTTCGCCCAGTCCATGTCGATGTTCGGGGCGTAGCACCAGAGGCTGTACATGATTGCGGTGGAGCCGTAGCCGGAGGACGTGGGGATGTTGTCCCTCTTGAGGCTGCGGTAGTTGACGGACGTGTCCATCTTGAGCCACTTGGCCAGCTGGCTGCCCGTGCGCACCGAGATGAAGTTGGTCATGCTCGGGGAGTTGGGCACAATGCCGGTGGAGGTGTTGTTGGTGAAGCTCACGCGGACGTTGTTGTCCTTGCCTATCTTGCCCGACATCACGATGGAGTTGGAGAAGGTCTTTCCGGTCTCGAAATAGTCCTTGAACCAGTCGCCGTAGCTGTTGAAGGGGGTCGCGTCGCGCACGAAGTCGCCCAGCTCGTTGATGTGGCCTCCTATGCCCTTCCCGACGTTGTAGTACTGGAAATACGGCGTGCCGTCCATCTTGGGGCCCCAGGATTCAAGGGTGGTTGTGGTGGAGTAGTCGGGACGGGGATTGATGCCGGCCACGTCGTCGCCCTCACCGGAGACGAGGTAGTAGTAGTAATCCTGCCCGGCTGAACCCTGGCCATAGGTGTACTGGAGATTGGGGGAACTGAGCAGCACGTCGGCGGCGAAGCTTGACTTGTAGCTCACGCTGAACACGGCGTCCTGGCTTTCGGCCGACTTGGTCGTGATTATGATGGCGCCGTTGGCGGCCTGGGAACCATAAAGGGCCGTTGCGGCGGCACCCTTCAGCACCGTCACGCTCTCGATGTTCTCCGGGTCGATGTCGGCGATACCGTTGCCGTAGTCGATGGCATAGGAACTGCCCTCGCCGCCGGCATCGGACTGGGTGGATGTGTTGTACATCGGGATGCCGTCCACCACGAAGAGGGCCGTGTTGTTCTCAAGGCTGGCGGAGGACTCGCCTCGGACCGTCACGCGCATCGAGCCCTCGGGGCCGCTGCTGCGGTCGATGTTGAGGCCCGCGACCTGGCCGGAAATGCCGTTGAGCCAGTTGCCGGTGGTGGCGGAATTGGAGAACTTGTCCCCCTCCACCTTCTGGGCGGAATAGCCGATGGCCTTCTCGTCCCTCTTGATGCCGAGGGCGGTCACGACCGCAGTCTCGAGGACTTCCGCTTCATCTTTGAGCACCACCCGCTTCATCTGGGCGGAAGAGGCCTTCAGGATGAGTGTTTCATAGCCGAGGCAGGCGAAGTTGATGTCGTCGTCCGGTTTCGCGACAATGGTGTAGGAGCCGTCCATATCGGTGATGGAGCCACCGGAAACGGCGCCCGAAATGAACACCGCTACTCCGGGAATGGCCTCGCCGTTGCTGTCCACGACAACTCCCTTCCAAGTCTGACCCTGGCCGGTTTGGGTAGGCTTACCCTGCTGTGCCCAGCCCATTAAAGGGAACAGGGACAGCAGTGCCATTATGCACAATAGTCGTTTCATTTAGCAGAAAAAAAGGTTATCCAAAAAGCATGTTATTAAATAATGGTTTTGCAAAAATAATAGTTCTCGCGCGCATATGAATGCGAGAAGGGGAAATTAGTAGATGCCCGGACGGGGATTATTTGTCTATCTAATTGTATTCTAATAGTTTCGCTATTTGAATACAGACAAAAAAAGTAGATAGTCCGTAGATACGGTTTAGAAGCGGACTTCCATGCCGATGTTGACGGTCCAGAGACGGCGGGCCGGAACGATCCGGCCGTCGGGGAGGGTCTTTTCGCGGTGCGTCACCCTCCAGATGAAGTCCACCCTCAAGAGGCGGAAAATGTTGGAAACACCGGCTCCGAGCTCGATGTACGGCGTCCCGTCAATGGGCTGCATCATGCCATATTCGTTATAGACAGGAAACTTCATCAGGGCGCCGTATTTGGGGTCGGTGCCGTTGTTGCGGTCGCTCAGCGTACCGTATGCTATCTTGGCCGACACCTCCTCACGCAGCTGGAGCTTGCGGATGAGTGGTATCTTGCCGAGGAAGAAGCCGTTGAAGGTGTGGTACCAGACGAGCGAAGCCCATTTGTCGGCCGCGAATTCGAAGTACTCCATACAGGAGAAGGCACTCTTGTCCATGATCATCGTAGCGTTGCCGTCGAACATCTGGAGGGTCATCCATGGCACCTTGCCCACGATGGCGCCGGCACTCAGATGCATGTCGGACATACCCATGGGCGGCACTCGGAACTTCCAGTCCACGAAGAGCTGCGGCTTGAAATAGCCGACATCGCCCTGGCGGATGCCGGGCACGGAGCCCCTGAGGTCCAGGGTGAGGATAGGGTAATCGGTGTGAACGAAGGACTTGGTGAAATAGCCGCGGTTGACCGTTTCCTCCCAGGAGAAGCGGCCGGTCAGGCGCATCTCGTTGATCGCCACGCTCGGCACCGGAGTCAGGCTGCCATCCGGGCCCCAGGCTTCCATAGGCACGAAGGGATTGGCATACCAGCGCTTCAGGGCCACCCCTGCGAACATGTTGAAATTCATGGAGAATTCATGTTCGTACTGGGCTGAGAAGTTGCTCTGGTTCACCAGTTTGGACTGCCGCCCCCAGATGGATGCGAGTATGTTGCCGCTGGTCAGGTTGCTGTTGCCCTTGCCGAGCTGGACGGCGTCGTAGGAGGCATCCAGGGTGAGTTTCCGCCATGGATCCTTGTTGATCTTGAGCTCATAGGTCAGGCCGCCCTTCAGGCCTCCGGAATTGGTTCCTGCCGGCATTTTCAGATGCTTGTTGAAACCGTAGGCTATGAAGCCCGTCCAGCGGAAATCGGTGCTCAGTTCCTTGGACGTGTGGATGCCTATCCTGGGCTTGATACCTTCCAGGTTGTTGGCGCTGATAAGGCTCATGTAGGGGCCGAAACCTACCGGGCCGACGTCGAGATACTCGTTCACGAGGGTGTAGACGGTGTTGTAGATGCCTTTGTAGATCGGCGCTTTCTGCACCTTGTCCACCATGGTGTAGATGCCCTTTTCCCTGTCGTTGAGCTCATAGGGGCGGGCGTTCTCCCAGTACTCGTCGGGCATGAAGTTGGCCTCGGGCATTACCTTCACCTTGCCGGACGCATCGGCCGCCTGCACCTCCGATTCGAAGTCCATTTCGGAGTAGTTGAGCTGACGCATTCCTATCACTGACATGACGCGGGAGGAATCACCGAGCGCTATGGAAAAATCGGCGTAGAGCTTGTCCTGGCTGAAGAACCAGGTGGAGTCCGGAAGCCTCTGGTAATCAGACTCCAGGACTATGTCGCGGAGCCAGTTCACGTTGCCGCCGCGCATCATCTTCGCCTTTATGCTCCGGAGGGCGAACTCTTCGGCGTCGATGCGCATCTCGCCGTCCAGGGCCGGGCTGGAAATGCCGTTCTTGGGATGAAAGCGCACGAGGTAGGTCTTGCGCCCCTCGACCTGGAGGGTGTCGATGATGAAGTAGTTGTAGTAGAGCAGGCCGCCGTTCTGGATAGGGGACGGGAACTCCACGTTGAAGGCGTTGATGAAGTTGTGGTAGAAATTGGCCTTCAGGTGCATGCTGCCGGTGAACTGGGTCAGCAGGTTGTGCTTGGGGTTGATGCCGGAGATGCGGTTGGCGAGTATGGTTTCGGCATCCACATCGGGCACGGCTGTGTGGCGCCTTTCAACCACGGTCTCGGAAATCATGGCAGGCAGGTAGGGCACGCCGCTGACCACGGAGGTGTCCATGTAGTCGAACACGAAGCCGAAGTTGTCTTTGAATGCCTTGAAGTTCAGCTGCTCCTTAGGGTGCGTGAGGTCGAGCTCCATCTTGTTGTAGACCTTGCACTTATAGTGCGGACGGAGGTCAGGGTCGTTGCGTGCCCGGTGCTTGTCGATGTTGGCGAGGAGGCGCCGTATCTTCCGGTTGTCGGCCTTCACAAAAGAGCCTGTCAGGCGGTTGTCCGTCAGGTGGAGCTTGAAGTTCACTTCGGTGAAGGCGCCGCGCTTGATGGTAACCTCCTGGGTGTCGTAACCGAGGAGCTGGCACACGAGCACCTTGACCGACGGGTCGCGGGTCTCGAGGGTGAAGCGGCCGTCGATGTCGGCGGTCAGGCCGATGGTGGTGTCCTTGAAATAGATGCCGGCAAAGGGGATGGGTTCGCCGGTTTCAGCATCGGTCACCGTGCCGCGGACCTTGGTGGTCTGGGCATGGGCGAGGACGACGGCGAAAAGCATCGCAAGTATGACGGCACATTTGCGCATGAAATGCAAAGGTAAGTATTTTCCGGATAGGTTGTCGCCTTTTTTATTTAAAAAGGCCGAAAACGGAGGATCCGGAGCCTGACATTGCTGCATAAACCGCGCCGCGGGCGTAGAAATCGTCGATGAGGGCGGGGATTTCGGGGTGCAGGGGGCAAACCGTTGACTCGAAGTCATTTACGACTTTGCCGCGCCATTCTTCGACAGGAAGCTGCAGGGTTTCGCGGAGACGGAGCGAAGGCTCGCGGGGCACGATGCCGCCGTAGGCTTCGCGGGTGCTGACGGAGACGGGGTTGCCGGCAGAGTCCGTGGGGATTTCGACCTTCAGGGTGTAGCCGGACAGGTCGATGTCGAAGGGCTCGAGGATCTCTCCGCGGCCGCTTGCGAACATTGGTTGATAGAGGTCCGGAGCGTCAGCGACCGGGGAACTTGGCAGTTTTCTCATCTTGATGAAAAAACTGCAGTCGGAGCCGAGACGGGAGGCGTAGGAGGCGAGGGCTTCGGAGTCCAGGCCGAGGCCTGCCAGGTCGTTGAGCGCCCGGAGCATGAAGGCCGCGTCCGCCGAGCCTCCGCCGAGCCCGGCGCCGACCGGGGAGTGCTTTTCAAGGTGTATGGAGACTTCCGGGAGCTGTGGGAAATCGGCCTTCAGGAGACGCCAGGCGCGGACTGTGAGGTCCTGCATGGGATCCCAGTCCACTCCGCCTTCGCGCTCGATGGTGATGCCGAGGTGCTCCGCCGGTTCTATGGTGAGCAGGTCGCTGTAGCCGTAGTACGGCACGAAGAGCGTTTCCAAGTCGTGGTAGCCGTCCGGGCGGCGCCGGAGCACGTTCAGGCCGACATTAACTTTAGTGCAGGTGCGTACTGTCATAACTCTGCCCTGTTCAGTATCGGAGCGAGGAAGGCCTCGACCTGCATTGCACGCGCTTCCGCCTCGGGGATGCCGCGGCTGCGCATATAGAAGAGTTCCTCGGGATTGAGATAGCCTGTGGTCGCGCCGTGGGAGCACTTCACGTCGTCGGCGTAGATTTCCAGCTGGGGACGGGCCTCGGCGAAGGCGCCTTCCGAGAGGAGCAGCGAGTGGCACTGCTGATGGGCTTCCGTCTTTGCGGCACCGGGCGCGACATAGACGAGGCCGTCGAATTCCGCCCTGGCGCTTCCGCCCACGACGCCCTTGAAAAGCTGCTCCGAAGTGCATCCGGGGGCATTGTGGCGCACGATTACCTGCAGCCGGACCTTTTCACTGGAGGAGCAGCGCCAGGCGCCGGCAAGGTCGAGCGATGCGCCGGGGCCGTCGAGGAGGATTTCCAGCGAGTGCTCGAAATCCGTCCCTTCCGGGATGATCAGGGTCATCCGCAGCGCCTCTCCCGCGTCCAGGCTGAGGAAAGTGGGCACGGGATCGAGTCCTGCTATGTAAACGTGATTATCCATCGATGCTGTCGTATCCCTGGGTTTCTATGAGGTCCACCAGTTCGCGTCCGCCTGTGCGCACGATGCGGCCTGCCTTGAGCACATGGACCACGTCGGGCACTATGTACTCCAGCAGGCGCTGGTAGTGTGTGATCACGATGGAGGCCGTTTCCGGCGTGCGGAGGCGGTTCACGCCGTCGGCTACGATGCGCAGGGCGTCCACGTCCAGGCCGCTGTCGGTCTCGTCGAGTATGCTGAGGACAGGCTCCAGCATGGCCATCTGGAAAATTTCGTTGCGCTTCTTCTCGCCTCCGGAGAAGCCCACGTTGACCTCACGCTTGGCGAATTCGCCCCTCATCTGCACCAGCGCCATCTTTTCCTTCAGCAGCTTCAGGAAATCGGCCGGCTTGAGCTCGGGCAGGCCCTGCGCCTTGCGGCGGGAATTCAGGGCGGCCTTCATGAAGTTGGTTATGCTGACTCCGGGTATCTCCACGGGGTACTGGAAGCTCAGGAAAATGCCGGCCCAGGAGCGCTCCTCCGGGGGCATCGCGAGCAGGTCGCGGCCGTCGTAAGTGACTGATCCTGAAGTGACGGTGTAGTCGGCTCGCCCCGCAAGCACGGCGCTCAGGGTGGACTTTCCGGCTCCGTTGGGCCCCATCACCGCATGCACTTCGCCGCGGCGTATGGTGAGGTTCACCCCTTTCAGGATTTCCCTGCCTTCGACACCGGCGTGCAGGTCCTTTATTTCAAGCAGTATGTCATTCATGTTTGTTGTATTTGCGTTTCCAGCTCACGAGGGACCAGATGCCGTTGGCGAGGTACAAGGCGCTCACTATCGGCATGACGTAGAGTCCCGCGCTGATGTAGAGTATTATGTTGGCCGTGTTGATCAGCAACCAGAGTATCCAGCATTCCCAGCATTTGCGGGCGCTGAGGAACTGGGCCAGGAGCGTGGCCATCAGGATGAAGGAATCCAGGTACGGGGAGGGGTCGGGGGCGAAAACGTCCGGCCAGCGCCCCGGGAGCCACTGCAGGGCCTTTGCCCACAGAATGCCGCATAGGACCACGACGGTGATTATGTTCAGCCATATGCCGAAACTTATGGTGCCGATGCGGAGGTCGCCCTTGGTGTTCTTTTCTTCCTCTTTGGGATGCGTCCAGCGCCAATGGCCGTAGGCGTTGATGGCGAAGGCGACAGGCTGGATCAGCATGGCGCTGTAGAGGTGCTGGTGCCAGAACAGCATGAACAGGAATATGTTGTAGACATACCCCACCCAGAAGTTGTACTTGGAGCCTCGCCCTGCAAGGAAGACGCAGCTCAGGCCGAGCACGGCCGATATGATTTCAACCCAGGTCATCCGACTGCCCCCTCCAGGGACACGCTCAGCAGTTTCTGGGCCTCAACGGCGAACTCCATGGGCAGGCGGCTGAGAACCTCTTTGGCGTAACCACCTACTATCAAGGCAGTTGCATCTTCGGAGCCTATGCCCCGCTGGCCGCAGTAGAAGAGCTGGTCGTCGCTGATCTTGGAGGTCGTGGCTTCGTGTTCCACCACCGCCTGCGGGCAGAAATTCTTTATCACGGGGAAGGTGTGCGCACCGCACTGCGAACCTATGAGCAGGGAGTCGCAGGACGAGAAATTGCGGGCGCCGGCCGCTCCGGGGCCTATGCGCACGAGGCCGCGGTAGCTGTTCTCACTGTGCCCGGCGGAGATGCCCTTGGACACGATGCGGCTGCGGGTGCCGCGCCCCAGATGTATCATCTTGGTGCCGGTGTCGGCCTGCTGATAGTTGCCGGTCATGGCCACGCTGTAGAACTCCGAGGAGCTGTAGTCCCCCTTGAGTATGGTGCTGGGGTATTTCCAGGTCACTGCGGAGCCGGTCTCCACCTGAGTCCAGCTGAGGTGGGCGTTGGTGCCGCGGCATAAGCCCCTCTTGGTCACGAGGTTAAGTATGCCGCCGCGGCCCTGGGCGTCGCCGGGATACCAGTTCTGGACGGTACTGTACTTGACGTCGGCGTCTTTTTCGACTATGATTTCCACCACCGCGGCGTGCAGCTGGTTCTCGTCGCGCATCGGGGCGGTGCAGCCTTCCATGTAGCTGAGCTTCGCGCCTTCATCGGCGACTATGAGCGTACGCTCGAACTGGCCGGTGCCGGCGGCGTTGATGCGGAAATAGCTGCTCAGGTCCATCGGGCACTCGACGCCCCGGGGCACGTAGCAGAAGGAGCCGTCGGAAAACACTGCGGAGTTGAGCGCCGCGAAGAAATTGTCCCCTGCGGGCACAACGGTGGCGAGGTACTTGCGCACGAGGTCGGGGTGCTCTTTCACTGCCTCGGAGAAGGAGCAGAAGATTATCCCCTTGTCGGCCAGCGTCTTGCGGAAGGTGGTCGCGACACTGACGGAATCGAAGACGGCGTCGACCGCCACTTCGCGGGACGCTCCGGCACTGTCGCCGGTCAGAGCCTCCTTGGACTTGACGCCGGGTGTGTCGCCGGTGAACGCCTCCTTGGACTTGACGCCGGCCAGCACTTTCCTCTCCCTCAGCGGGATGCCCAGCTTGTCGAAAGTCTCCATCAGCTTGGGGTCGATTTCCCTGGGACGCCCGCTGTCTTTCTTGGGGGCTGCGTAATATATAATGTCCTGATAATCAATCTTCGGCAACTTCAGGTGCCCCCAGTGGGGCTCCTTCATCTGCTGCCACTTCCGGAAGGCGTCCAGACGGAAGTCCAGCAGCCATTGCGGCTCCTCCTTCTTCGCTGAAATCAGGCGGATTATATCCTCGTTCAGACCCTTCGGCACATACTCCTGCTCGACTTCGGTCACGAAGCCTTCCTTGTACTCCTGTGCCTGGAGTTCCTTTAACTCTTGTGCTGTACTCATTGTATCCTGCAAAGATAGGAACTTTTTCCGCTTAATCAGTTTCGTCGAGCGAGAAGAAATCGTTGACGGGGATTCCGAAAAGACGGGACAATTTCAGAGCAAGGATGGTGGACGGACAGTACTTGCCCTTTTCCAGGGCATTGACCGTCTGCCGGCTCACATCAAGCCTGTCCGCAAGTTCCTCCTGGGTCAGGCCTAGTTTCAATCGCTCTATCCTGATGTTGTTAGTCATTTGCCATCCTCCTGCCAACGGCAAATATACGGATTTTCAAGATAATCAGATAGAGGAAAAACCAGATACCGGCATCCTCTGAAAGCATTTTGAAGAAATCTATCAACATTTCAGGAAGGCTTGTCAGGGACAGGAAAAACCAGGAAATGTGGATTAACAAATACAATCCGGCTGTAAAAGCTATTGACTTCAATCTCAATTGATTGATCATCTCGTCTTCGACCTTTTCCGCGGAGAAGCAAGCCAGGCCCAAAGCAATCACATTCAAGATGATTGTCCAGAGAGGCCACTCCGGCGGCTGGGGAAGGAAGAAAGGAAGGGTGCTGCGTACGATGGCCCAAAGGATCAGCCAACATATTGCGGCGATGTTGACATAGTGCGGTAACAGTTTCATTTCGTTTTCGGGAGCAAAAGTTTTTGTGAATAAATCTAGTTAAACCACCCCAGAAGTGTCAACCATTCTCAGGGAAGGTCAAGTATTCGAGGTCAAAGGTAAAATATTTTTTACAATTTGTCAAGTTTATTTTACATTAATAGACTAAGATGTCGCTCTCCGCGACGCAGGTACGGACTACCATCGGCGCAGGTCCGCACCCTCTGCTGTGCAAGTCCGGGCTACCATCGGCGCAGGTACGCACCCTCTGCTGTGCAGGTCCGGGCTACCATCGGCGCAGGTCCGCACCCTCTGCTGTGCAGGTCCGGGCTACCTCCAGCATTCCGGCATGTATCCTTCCTGGCCTCGCCTCCCTCCCTCCCTCCTCCCTCCGCGACAGGATCAGCTGCGCCTCCACAATCCCGTCGCTGCAAGGATACTACTGCAACTCCCCTCCCACCCTCCGCGACAGGACCGACAGCACCTCCACAATCCCGTCGCTGCAAGGATACTACTGCAGCGCCCCTCCTACCATTGGCGCAAGTCTGGGCTCTCCGCGGCGCAGGTCCCTGGCTAAGGTGGAGCAGGTCCGAAAAAGTATAGAGGACCTGCACCGTTGGAATGCCCCAGAGCGCTGTTTTGTGGCGCAAGTCCCCCGGAGAGAAACAGACCTGCGCCAAAAGTGATGGGGACCTGCGCCGCACAGTGGGTGGACTTGCACCAGCGAGACAGGAACCTGCGCCACTCTGCCGGAGAACCTGCCCCGTAAGTACTGGGGACCTGCGCCACTTTTTCGGAGTGTCCTGTCCGCTATGTTGGGCTCATGCGTCACTCTATTGGAACCTGCGCCGCAGTAACAACTATTTTTTATTATCTTTGCGTACTTATGAAAGTTTTTGTCATAGGCGGAGCAAACGTGGACATCTGTGCCACGACCGCAGTCCCTTTCGTGGCCCGGGACTCCAATCCCGGCAACGTACGCACGTCCCCGGGAGGCGTGGGGCGCAACATTGCACATAATCTCGCCCTGCTTGGCGACAAGGTGGAACTCGTCACCGTGTTCGGCGACGACGGCTTTGGCCGCATGCTCAGGGAGCACTGCGCCTCGTCCGGCATCGGCACTAAGTACAGCCAGACGGTCAAGGGCGCCCGGAACGCGTGCTTCGTGAGCGTGAACGATTCCGACGGCGAGCTGCTCGGCGGCGTGGCGGACATGGCGGTCACGGGCCTGATGACCCCAGAATGGCTTGAGCGGCGGATGAATGCCATCAACGGCGCCGACGCCGTGGTTGCCGACACCAACCTGCCGGCGGAAACGCTTGGACTGCTGGTGGCATGCTGCATCCCGCCCCTGTACATTGACGCCGTGTCGTCGGCCAAGGCGGCTCGCCTGAAGGAGGCCCTCGGTGTGTCCAGGCTGCATCCGGACCCGGTTTTCGCCCTGAAATGCAACCGCCTGGAGGCGGAGTCCCTCGGCCTGTTCGCCCCCGGCAGGACTCTGGGCACCAAGGTTGGCAGGATCTACGTGAGCAGGGGCTCAGACGGGCTGGTGGTACGGGAAGACGGAGAGGAAACCCACCTGCCTGCCCTGCCCGCGGAAGGCCTGGTCAGCACCACCGGAGCCGGTGACGCCCTGTTGGCCGGCATAGTTCACGCGGGCCCTGAGGCCTCCGCCGTGGATGCCGCCCGCTTCGGAATCCGCTGCGCAAACCTCGCGATGCGCACGGTCGAAGCCGTGAACGATGAAATCAAGAAACTCAAGTATGAATAAATACCTCGACATATCCCCCGAGGTGCAGGCGGCGCTCGCTGCAGGCGGCCCCGTCGTAGCCCTCGAATCCACCATAATTTCCCACGGCATGCCCTATCCCCAGAACGTGGAAACGGCACTGAAAGTGGAACAGACCATCCGCGACGCAGGAGCCGTGCCCGCGACCATCGCCGTCATCGGCGGCCGCCTCAAGGCGGGCCTGGGCCGCGCTGAGATAGAGCACCTGGGTAAGAGCGGCCGGGCCGTGGCGAAAGCCTCACGGCGCGACCTGCCGGTGCTCGTGGCCCGCGGTGCCGACGGCGCGACCACCGTCACGACCACAATGATCATCGCCGCGATGGCCGGAATCAAGGTCTTCGCGACCGGCGGTATCGGCGGCGTCCACCGCGGAGCGGAGACCACCATGGATATCTCCGCCGACCTCGAAGAACTGGCCCAGACCCCGGTCATGGTCATATGCGCCGGCGCCAAATCCATCCTCGACCTCGGCCTGACGCTTGAGTATCTCGAGACCAAGGGCGTCCCCGTAATCGGCTATGGCACAGAGGAATTGCCCGCCTTCTACACCCGCCGCAGCGGCTTCCGGGTGGACTATCGCATCGACAGTCCCGAAGAACTCGCCGCCGCCTTCCGCGCCAAGTTGGAGATGGGGCTCAAAGGTGGCATGCTCGTGACCAACCCCATCCCAGAAGAGTACTCGATGGATCCGGACCGCATCAACGCCGCCATCGACCAGGCCGTCGCCGAAGCCAACGCCAAGGGCATCAAGGGCAAAGAGACCACGCCCTTCCTTCTCGCCCGCATCAAGGACATCACCGGCGGCGACAGCCTCGCCTCCAACATCCAGCTGGTGCTCAACAACGCCCGCCTCGCCGCCGCCACCGCCCGCTGCCTCGCCCGCTGATTTCAGGCAGATTCCCGGCAGATTTCAGGCTGATTCCCGGCAGATTTCAGGCTGATTCCCGGCAGATTCCCCGCTGATTGCAGGCAGAATCCCGGCAGGACCTCCGTCCCCGTGCCCCGTGTCCCGTGCCCCGTGCCCCGTGCTCATAACAGGTCCCATATGCCCCCGGGATAGCGCTGCCAGCCTTCCACGTGCCCAAAACGTGCCCCATGCGCCCCGGGATAGCCTGCCTGGCCACTCCCGTGCGCAAATCAAGCCACCAGTGTCCCCGGAAACTAAAGGAAGGGAATAGCTTTTCCCATTTGGCGCAGGTACTCCTACAGAGTGGTGCAGGTCCCCCGGCAGAGTGGCACAGGTTCCTGTCTCCCTTGTGCAAGTCCGCCCACTGTGCGGCGCAGGTCTGTTTTTCTCTGTGGGACTTGCGCCACGAAACAGCGCTCTGGAGCATTCCAACGGTGCAGGTCCTCTATACTTTTTCAGACCTGCTCCACCTTAGCTTCGGACCTGCGCCACCTTAGCCAGGGACCTGCGCCGCGGAGAGCCCAGACCTGCGCCAATGGTGGGAGGGGCGATGCAGCAGTATCAGTTCAGCGACGGGACTGTGAAGGTCCGGACGGTCCTGTCGCGGCGGGCGGCGAGGGCGCTGCAGCCGTATTCTTGCGGCGACGGGATTATGGAGGCGCTGCTGATCCTGTCGCGGAGGGTGGGAGGGGAGCTGCAGCCATATCCTTGCGGCGACGGGATTATGGAGGCGCTGCTGATCCTGTCGCGGAGGGTGGGAGGGGCGCTGCAGCCGTATCCTTGCGGCGACGGGATTATGGAGGCGCTGCTGATCCTGTCGCGGAGGGCGGCGGGGGCGCTGCAGCTGTATCCGTGCAGCGACGGGACTGCGGAGGGGCGGACGCTCCTTTCGCGGAAAGAGGGAGGCGCTGCAGGGAAGGTCCGGAGGGGATCTGGGGAAGGTCTAATTTGACATGGGGGATCTTCCCCATTGGTTCTGGCGCCGAGGCCAGCGTAGGGCAGATTCGGCGGGGAAGGTATCGGCATCTTTTTGAGACCTTCCCCATCACTTTTGCCGCCGAGGCCAGTGAAGGGCCAATTCAGTGGCACTGGTCCTCATTATTTCCGGCAGAGGGAGCGGAGGGAGCAGCCTTCGCAGGCGGAGGAGCCGAGGCGGCGACGGCGGTGGATAAGGAAGGCGACCGCCCCGACAAAGGCGGCGAGGACCACCCCCAGGACTATCCAGCTGGCCAGATTCATAAAGCCACTCCTCCAGCCACAAAACGGCAAGCAGCAATCCAGGGCCTCTGGAAACCTCCGGCAACGGCACCACGGCAAGCAGCAGCCTGGGCACTCCAGCAACCTCCGGAAACGGCACCACGGCAAGCAGCCGCCAGGGCACTCCGGGCTCCTACTGCCAAACGATTGGGGGAGAGCACAACGGAACTCATACGACCAGCAGTGCTATCTGATACACTCCGAAAGCCACCACCCAGGCCACGAGGCACTGGAACACGACCATGAACGCGGCCCACTTTCCGCCGAGCTCCCGCTTGACGGACGCGATTGCGGCCACACAGGGCGTGTAGAGCAGGCAGAAGACCAGCAGCGACACCGCCGAGGCGGCAGTCAGCGTGCCGAGCACCCCCAGCACCTCCATCGAAGAGACCACGCTCTCCTTTGCGAGGAAGCCGGTTATCAGGGCGGTGACGGCGGCGGCCCTGTCGAGCCCGCGCTCCTCCTCCATCGTGCGTATGATGCTTTCGATGGTGGTGCGCTCAGATTCCGTGAGCTTGAGGGCCTTCTCCACGAGGGCGTCGCCCTCTATGAGCTTAGTGGCGGCGAAACGGGCGGGGATGTGTGCCTCTTCGGCGTGGCGCTCTATGAGGTGCATCACGCTGTGGAGGCAGCGGTGGACGGCGCCGCCGTGGTCTTCCTCGCCGCAGAAGTCGTTGCGGGCGGGGCCTTCCTGGTAGCGCGCCACGTGGACCGCGTGTTCCACGAGCTCGTCGATGCCTTCGTTGGCGGCGGCGGAAATGCCCACCACGGGGATGCCCAGGATGCGCTCCATTTCATTGATGCGGATGGAGCCGCCGTTGCCGCGCACCTCGTCCATCATGTTGAGCGCCAGCACCATAGGCACGTTGAGCTCCATCAGCTGGAGGGTCAGGTAGAGGTTCCTTTCAATGTTGGACGCATCGACTATGTTGATGAGGCCGCGCGTGTCGGGATCAAGTATGAATTCGCGGGAGACAACCTCCTCTGCGGTGTACGGTGAAAGTGAATAAATGCCCGGGAGGTCGGTGATGGTGGTCTCGGGATAGCCGCGGATGACGCCTTCCTTGCGGTCCACGGTGACTCCGGGGAAGTTGCCGACATGCTGGCTGGAGCCGGTAAGCACGTTGAAGAGGGTGGTCTTGCCGCAGTTCTGCTGGCCGGCGAGCGCAAAAGTGAGCACGGTACCCTTCGGGAGCGCGTTTTCGTGATCCTTGGAGTGGTATTTGCCGCCCTCGCCGAGGCCCGGGTGGGCGTTGTGGTCGTGGAGGTAGGCGTTTCGGCCGTCGTTTCCGGCTCCAGCCTCGCCTGATTCTGGCGTCTCAACTTCGACAGGACGTACAGTGATGGATGCGGCGTCGGCCTTTCGAAGGGTCAGCGCATAGCCCCGGACAAGAAGCTGGATCGGGTCGCCGAGAGGGGCGCGGGACACCACCTGCACCGGCGTGCCGGGGGTCAGGCCCATGTCCAGGAAGTGCATCCTCCCGACACCTTCGCCGCCTATCGATTCAATGACGGCGCTGCTCCCTATGTCAAGTTTATCTATGGTCATTTCTACTCTGTTTCGGGCCTCAAAGTTAAGAATTGTTTCTTTTTACAGCAATAGGGAACACTTTTTTCAAAAATAACTGTATATTTGCGCATAACTAAAAACTAATTGCGATATGAAATTTGGAAAATTCGTTTTGATTTCCGCCGTCGCTTTCTGCGCGGTGTCGTGTCTTGAGGGGCTCAAGAATCTGGGTGTCGACGTTAACGTGGACAAGACAACCCAGACTTCTTCCACTGAATTCCTCAACATTGAAGGCGAAAGTGCTCTGGCTGCAGATAATAGCGGCGAAATGGCTGTCGTCAGTGAAGCCCAGAACTCCATTTCCCAGTCCATTACTCTTCCTTCCAGCGGTTCGACAAAGGTCGGCAGCCTTTCGATCAAGATTGAAGACATGCCCGAAATCTCCAATGGCGCCGTCATCGAGGATTCCCAGATCAAGCTTGTGTTCGACAATCCTGCAGAAAAGCCCGTAAAATTCACAGGCAGCGTCCAGCTTAACGGTGAGAATGCCGGCTTCTCCGTTGTCGTTCCGGCAAAGGCCATCGGCTACAAAGTTCTCATCGCCAAGGGCGGCACCACCGCCGCCTCCGGCTGCGACGAGGTCGTGACTCCCCCGTCGGATCTCCAGAAGATCCTCAACAAGAAGCCTTCAGGAAACATGTTGATCGAGATGGAGGTCAGCGAATCTGCAAAGAGCAGCAAGAAACTTGCAGCATCTGACACCTATACCTTCAAGATCGTGGGTGCCCTTATCACCCCGTTCCACTTCAAGGCCGGCGACAAGATCCATATCAAGCATACTCTCAAGGACCTTGGTCTGAACCTCGGCGACTACGACATCGATGCCAACAGCTTTGATATCTACTGCGACGTGACCAGCACCATTCCTTTCGAAATCGCCTGCACCGGCAAGGATGTCAACGGCGTGACCGCCAAGACCAACAATCCCATCAAGGCCGGCACCATCGCCAACCCTGTGAAAACCAGCGTGGTCATCAGCGTGGACGGCGCAAAGTCTTCCCCGACCATCAAGCAAGTTACTCTTGATTTCGAACTGACCGCTACCGAAGGCGCCAAGATCAACAAGAACCAGAGCCTGAAGATTGACTACGACAAGATCAAGGTCAGTATTCTTAAATAATTGGGTTAAACATACTTAAAAAGGGTGGCTGTCGTTTCAGTCACCCTTTTTATTTAGATCCTTCGGCCTACGGCCTCAGTATGACATTAATGCTGTCATTCTGAGCATCCCTGTCCTGTCATTCTGAGCGAAGCGAAGAATCTATTTGATTCCCCAGTCCGACAGTTTAATCTTGCTTTCGACCTTTTCCTCTATCTTGTCGTCGAGTCCGGGGAAGAAGTCGAAGCCTGTCAACGCTTCCAGCTCATCGACCGACATCTTGCAGTCTTTCAGGTAGTAACGGTCGTCGTCATTGCCCATCACGAAGGCTATGGAACTGTAGGAGCCGTCGTCGCGCCGCACCAGCAGGGCCTTGTAGAAGGCGTCCGGGATCACGACGTCACGGTCGCCAATGGTGCCGTAGCGGTTGTCGCCGACGATGGGGCCGGTGACCACGAAGATGCTTCCGTAGCGCTTTGCCCAGCTGCGTACCTTCTTTTCAAGGAACTGCCAGTCGCCGGCATTGAGAACTTCATTCTGCGGGCAGATGTTGGTGAAGTAGAAGGTTTCCTCCATCGTGGACGTGCTGGTGGCCGCATCGGCGGCGGGCATCAGGTGCCCCTTGGTCCAGCCGGAGTTGGAGTAGTCCTCACGCATGGCCTGGGTGCAGCCGCGGAGGTCTGGGTCCATCTTGAACTCGATACCGTCGCGTTTCTTGCGCCCGCCCGCCTCCTCGGCCGTGAGTTCATAGGCAACCCAGTCCGGGATGAGTGTCTCCGTGTTGTATGAAGTCACGTAGGCGTCGTGCTTGACGATGCGGCCGGAGCCTGCGGATGCGGGGATTTCCAGGCCGATGGCCTTGGTGGCGCCGGAGCTCTTCCTGGTTTTGGCCGCAGGAGCTTCGGTTGTCGCCGGCTCAGTGGTAGGGGCCTGCGGTTCAGTTGTTGTCCCGGGACCGCCGGCAATGTAATACACGGCCCCCGCAACAAGCACTGCGGCCGCTGCGAGGGTCTTTTTCTTAGTCTGTTTTTTCATGCAGTCGGACGCCCTGGCAGGCGCTTTGTGCGAGCAGGGCTACTCTTCCTGTTTGCCTCCCAGGCCCTCCAGAAAGCCCTTGGCGCCTTCAACTGCTTCGTCCAGTGCGCTGCCGATCTGCTTGATGCCGGCCTTGAGGACTGCACCCTGGTAGCGGCCCATCGCGGAGCTGATTTCCTGGCGCTGCTCATCGCTGAGCTTCTCGCCTTCCTGGTTGAACTTCTCGACGAGTTTGTCGTACTCGGCGTTGACTTTCTCCCACTGCTCTTCCGTGAATTTGTCGCCGTTCTTCTCAACCTTGTCGGCAAGGGCGGTGAACTGCTTGGGGAGGTTTGATGTGCAGGCGGCCATCAGGCACACTGAAAGCACAAGAAATAAAAACTTTTTCATAAGCGGGTTGGTGTTGGTGTCTATTATTGAACAGTGGTCCAAGATACACAATTATTTTATGTTATCAGCCGGATTGTCGGGTATTTTTTATACTTTTGGTGCTGATATGAGCAAAACTGTTAAACAAATCAGGATGTGCACCAAGCACTTTGAGATGGACGGCTACTACGAGAACACCGTCTACTACCTGTGCATCAGGGATGACGGAACGCCCTTTATCGAGAAGCAGATTTTCACCCCCGGCATATCCGCAGGCAACTGCGGCGGAGGCGAATTTCGCGAAGACCTCCCCAAGGACTTCCTCGTCGGTTGCGACCTCGAGAAGATATCCGACGAACTCCCCCTCTCCTGCTACGAGCAAGTCCTTAAAAACAAGGAGCTGGAGGCCTTCCTCCTGGAATGGAACCGTAAAAAGTGAAAAAACTAATAATAGTTTCATTATTTGTACTTGCATTCGGGGTCCTGGCATTGGGCCAGGAGCAGCCCGAGGCTTCGGATCAGTCTGCTATTCAAGAACTTGCCGAGGCTGACGAGGTGCCGGTAGGACAGTCTTTCCCCAGAAATGAAATCGATCTCGGCTTATCTTTAGGCACAGTCATGCAGTATGGAGGAGTTGCCGGCGGCATGATTGTCTCCCTGCTCGGCTCCTTGATTGGCGGAAACATATATCTTTTCATTCCCATCATAATTCCCGGGCCAAGCATTGAATATGACAGATGGATAAACGACCGACTCTCTGTCGGAGCGCTAGCCTGTGCGGATATCGTTTCCGCACTGCCGACTGTAGTTGTCGGGAGAACCAGCATCGCTCCGGTGGTCAAATACTGCTGGCTTGATAATGGCATCCTTCGCATGTATTCGAAACTGGCTGCAGGATACCACAATACATTTGCCGCGACATTTAAAAACGGCAAGTTTGAATCTATGTCTGACGACATGGATTTTTTCAATGAATATGCGGGCCTGCTGGAAAAATCCAATTCTACCAATCCCAGTGTGCTGTTCTTAAAATACATCGGGTATTCTCCCTTTGCATGGGAGGTCTCACCACTGGGCGTGGACGTCCATACAGCATTGAAGAACTGTAACTTTTTCGCTGAACTGGGAATAGGCACGCTTGGATTCGTGAGCTTTGGTCTGAAATGCGCGTTCTGATATGAAAAGAATCTTCATACTGCTTCTCACGTTGTTCTGCCTGTCCGCATGCAAAACGCACGACGACTACACAGGCGAGCCTTGCGTGAGCATGGAGTACAAAATTGACGGGGAGCAGGTGTGTTTTGAAGATTGGGGAAGGATTATTAACGATATTTTAGGTGATTCTTTCCAGCCTCTCAGTTTCGGCAGGGGGCTGTGGCAGGAATGCACCCCAAATGATACCGTTGCCTGTTTCGAATTGCAGCTTAAATCCCTGTCGCTGAAGCTCAAATCCGATAAAAAGGTGTTCGTAAATGAGAAACGGTATTTGTTCGAAGTGGGTGAAGAAGGCTTAAAGCCGGGAAACTATGTGTATGTGGGGTCTGAATGTGTATGGTTTGTCAACGGCTGGTTCAGCCTGCAACGCTATTCCAAGAATCCTTATTGCTGCTACGAAGTGCATTTTGAATTCACCGGGAAGGGAGCAAACGGCACTTTTGAGCTGACCGACGGACGCATCGAAATGGGCCGGAGGTTCCAGTATATCGACAGCCGTAAACTTATCGTTGACGAAGCCGCACAATGAAAAACCGTCCGCTCATATTATTGGTCCTGGCGCTCTCGATGTGCCTGGCATCTTCGTGCGCCATAGTTATCAAACAGGCCCTGCCCCGTTGGAAGGTGACGCTCAAATGCAACGGAAAGAGCTATAGCCACAAATGCGGCGAAGACACGTATCCGGTGGAAATGGAATACTCGGTGCCTGAATTCTTCATAAGGAACGACGGACGCGTCGTGTTCCGGTTCAACTATAAGGATATGGGCTTCAAGTTGCAGTTTGCCACAACCGGTGGACCGTTCGAAGAGGGGCAGAAATACAGCTTTGTCAGGAACGAAGAGTTCCTTGATGTCTCTTTCGGATGGCTTAGCGACGGGAAAAGATTCAAGTGCAGCCAGGGGTGGATTGAATTCAACAGGAGCATCCTTCCCGACATCTCCTACACCTTGGATTTCGAATTCGACCTCTCCGCCTCCGACGGCAGCCAGCTCCAGATTCGCAAAGGCACCCTTACCATCTACGACAGGGTCAAGCCCCGCAACCTCGACCTCGGCCTCCAATAATCCAGTTCCGGAGGTATTGGTTGGCTCGCTCCACCTTCGCTTCCCCCTCACTGGCCCATAACTGGCTCTGGAGGCGTGAGACATAACTTGCTAAACCTCAGCAATATGCATAAATCCGATTGCTCCAAAAAGCGCAATCGGTTTTTTTGTTTGCATTGATTACTAGCGAGTTACATTTCACGCTTCAACTATTTGGTTTATTCGGAAGAATTCGCTAAACTTGTCAGGTTAAAGAATTCGAAATGAAAGTATTGAAAATCGGTGGCGCGTCGCTGGGGAGCGCTGAGCGCTTCAGGGAATCGGCGTCCATAATCAGCGCAGCGGCAGAAAGCGCCAAAGCAGCCGGGAACGGCATTCCCCGCAAGAACATAGTAGTGGTTTCCGCCATGGCCGGGACCACGGATTCGCTATCCGAAATCGCCGGCTACATCTACAACCGCAATCCTGAAGGCACACGCGACACCATCGCAGCCCTCAGGAAAAAGTACGCCGGCGTAATCAGCGGACTCTTCGACAAAGAAGCATCCAAAAAGAAGGCGCAGGACTACGCCGAAGCCGTCTTCGGCAGCATCACCGCCTGCTCCAAGGAGTTGTTCACCGAAGTTCAGGAGCGCATCATCATGGCACAGGGCGAACTACTGTCGTCCTGCCTGATGGCAACCCTCCTGGAGGAGCGCGGAATAAAGGTCCAACTACTCCCCGCCCTCTCCTTCATGCGCACCGACACCAACGGCGAGCCCGACGCAGACGCCATCAAATCATCCCTGAAAAAGCTCATCGACTCCGCTCCGGACGCAGATATCTATCTGACCGAAGGCTACATATGCATGAATGCCCGGGAAGAAATCGACAACCTCGGGCGCGGCGGCTCGGACCTCACTGCATGCCTGATCGGCGCAGCCATCCAGGCCGAAGAGATACAGCTTTGGACCAACATCGACGGCCTCCACGACAGCGACCCCCGCATAGTCGAAGGCACGGCTCCAGTGCGCCACCTCAATTTCGAAGAAGCCGCCGAGCTCACCTATTTCGGTTCACGGATACTGCACCCCACCTGTATACTGCCGGCCCGTTACGCCAACGTCCCGGTGCGCGTGCTCAACACCACTGACCCGCAAGCCCTCGGGACCCTGATAGACAACACCCCCGACGCCGGAGCCATCAAGGCCGTCGCCGCCAAGGACAACATCACCGCCATAAAGATAAAGTCCTCCCGCATGCTCCAGGCCCACGGTTTCCTGCGCAAGGTGTTCGAAATCTTCGAAAGCTACCACACCTCCATCGACATGATCTGCACTTCCGAGGTGGGCGTGTCCCTGACCATAGACGACACCCGCTACCTCAACGAGATAGTGCACGACCTCAAGCAATACGGCACCGTGAGCGTGGACCTCGACATGTGCATCATATGCGTGGTCGGCGACATGGACTGGAACAACCGCGGCTTCGAAGCCCGTGCCATGGACGCCCTGAAGGACATTCCCGTGCGCATGGTTTCCTACGGCGGAAGCAACTACAACATTTCATTCCTGGTCCGGGAGGAAGACAAGGCGGCGGCGCTCCGGGCCCTCAGCAGCAAGCTTTTCAGCAATGGTTAAGGGTAGTTTTCCGCTCCACCTGTTCAAGGACAGGCGGACGCCTTTCTACTTCTACGACACCGCCCTGCTTCGGCAGACCCTCGGAGAAGTGAAACGGCAGCTCGCCGACCGCCCTACGTGGCAGGTCCACTACGCCGTCAAGGCGAACGCCAACCCCGCGCTGCTGCGGATAATAGCGGAGGCGGGCCTGGGCGCCGACTGCGTCAGCGGCGGAGAGGTCAGCGCCGCCCTTGCCGCCGGCTTCAGGCCGCAGTCCATCGTGTTCGCAGGCGTCGGCAAGCGGGACGATGAGATCCAGCTCGGCCTCGACGCAGGGATCGGCCGCTTCAACGTGGAGTCCACCGCCGAGATGGCCGTAATCAACGAACTGGCACTTGCAGCCGGCAAGCGCGCTCCCATCAGCATACGCGTCAACCCCGACGTCGGCGCCCACACCCACGCCAACATCACCACCGGCCTTGCCGAGAACAAGTTCGGCATCCACCATTCCGTGCTGCCGGACACCATCGCGCTGGCGCAGAGCCTCCCCGGCCTGGACTTACGCGGCATCCATTTCCACATCGGTTCGCAGATCCTGGACATGAGCGACTTCGTGGCCCTGTGCAACCGTATAAATGAATGCACACGCCGGCTATCGCAGCTCGGCATCAAGCTGCAGGATGTAAACGTGGGCGGCGGCCTGGGTATAGACTACGAGCACCCCAACCACCTGCCGGTGGCCGATTTCAAGGGGTACTTCGACGTGTTCAAGCGGCATCTGGACTGCAAGTGCCCCGTGCATTTCGAGCCCGGCCGCAGCATCGTGGCCCCGTGCGGCTCGCTGATCTCGCGCGTGCTTTACGTCAAGGACGGCCTGCATAAGCAGTTCGCCGTCCTGGACGCCAGCATGACGGAGCTCATACGCCCTGCGCTCTACCACGCCTACCACCGCATCGAGAACATCAGTTCCGACGGGCCGGAGGCGAAGTACGACGTCGTCGGGCCCGTGTGCGAGAGCTCGGACGTGTTCGGAAAAGGGGTTGTGCTGAACAGCTGCAGCCGCGGCGACTTCATCGCCCTGCGCTCCGCGGGCGCCTACGGTGAAGCCATGGCCTCCCGCTACAACTGCCGGCCGCTGCCGGAGTCGCTGCTGATTTAGTTCACGCGGAAGCGGAGGGGCTGGCCGGAAAGGTATCCCAGATAGTTCTTTATTGCGAAGGCGGGGGCGTCGGATTTCTTAAGCAGCTGTTCCAGCGGCACGAACTCCGGAAAAGCCTCCCCGGTGCCGCTGCAGAAGGGGTAACGCCCTCTCGCATCATTCCGGGCGTGACGTAAGTATCGCCCACGCAAACTATTTTCATACGTCTAATAACCTACGACGTCATAGAAATCCGTGGTCACCCAGTCGACGCCGAGCTTCTCGGCTATGTCCCTGAGATACACGCTGTTGACCATCCAGAAGAAGGTCTCTATCCCCTTCTCCCTGAACTCCGGGATCCATTCGGGATGGTTCAGGAACACCTCTACGCTGTAGGACGCTGCGGTGTAACCCCTTGCGGCCACTTCCGAGGGCGGCAGGGAATTGTGGAGGCTGCTGGAATTCAGCAGCACGCGGGCCTTCGGCTCGAGGCGCAGGACCTCGTCGCAGGTCTGGGGCTTGAACGACAGGAAATACATCTGGTCGAGCATGTCCAGGGCCTTGACTTCTTCAAGGCATTTCTTCACCACTATGTTCTCCACCTGCTGGTTGGCGTGGGACTTAATCTCCAGCATCTGAAGGATTTGCGGGGTTTCCTTAGCCTGGACCAGCCACTCGTGGAGGGTAGGGATCTGGTTGCCGAAAGGCAGCCGGTAGGCCCGTATCTCGTCGAAGGTGCTCTTCTGGCAGTGGAGCGTGGGGGTTATCTTGGCGTCGTGGCGTATGACCAGCTGGCTGTCGGCCGTCATGTGCACGTCGAACTCGCAGCCGTCCACTCCCCTTTCCTGTGCGCGCCTCAGCGCTTCCAGTGAGTTCTCGTCGGTGGTGAATTCGGTCCCGGTGCTGCGAAGGCCTCTATGGGCCAGCACCTTGGGGTGGGTCTTGGGAGCGGTGCAGGAGGCCAGCAGCAGGGCGGCGAGCAGCAGCGCCGAAATAGTCTTCTTCATACTATCACAGATTGGTTACTGCAAAAATAATCTTTTTTCAGCATCTCCGGTAAGAGATTATTTGTATTTTTGCCCTATGTCGATAGACAGGCAGAACTGCGCCGGCCTGAAGCCGGAGGTCCGCAGCCCGGAATCAATGTACGGGCTGGTCAAGTCGCTGGGCATAGTGCCGTTCTTCGAGAACGCCGTGCCGGGCTGGTCGGTCGAGGAGCATACCCCGGCCGACTGCTGGTTCACCGACGAAAACCTGGGGCCCTGGGACTGGAAGATCGAGGTGGTGCGCAGCGGCGACATCGCCTACGGCAAGTTTCTGGGCGCGCACAAGGCCGCTTTCGCGACCGTGGACTGGTATCGCGAACTGCGCAACTACCGCCGGTCTCTCGCGAAGTGCCGCCCCGATGCAGCCGGGCAGGCCATCCTGGATTTCGTTGGGGAGCACGGCTCCATCAGCATCCGCGAGGTGCGGCAGCTGCTCGGCGCCAAGAAAAGCGCCGCCGACGCCGCCATCGCCAAGCTCCAGTGGCAGACGCACCTGGTCACCGGCGACCTGCTCCGGGTCTACCGCGGCCCCGACCTCCACTACAACGGCTGGCAGACAGCCTCTTTCTGCACCCCAGAATCCCTGTTCTGCACGGAAGGCGATTTCGTCGGGCTCGCCGGCTTCCCAGGCGAAGGCCTGCGCAGCCTCGACGTGGACCGGACCCCCGAAGAATCCCTCCGCCTGCTGGTCGATAAAGTCCGGGAAAGCCTCCCCGGCGCCAACCCCAAAACAATAATGAAATTGCTGCTATGAAACGCCTGCTGCTAATCTTCACCCTGTCTGCACTCTGCTGCATCCCTTCCTGCGAACCGGCGAAGCCCGACCTCCCCGAGCCGAAGACCGACATTCCGGATAAGCCCGAGGAACCGGAGACACCGGCGGAAGAGCCCGAAAAGATCACCTACCCCGTGGACGCCCTGGCGGCCCTGCAGGGTGCCGGACTCATACAAACCGTCAAGTACAGCAACAGCTACAGCCCACACAGCGGCGTGGAAGTCAGCGAGTTACGCTACACCGACTACGCCGGGGACCCGCAGGCCGTGTTCGTGATGCAGGTTGACCTGTCCGATGAATCTGTCAGCATCACCAACACCGTCCCCGGAGGCGCAACGACCGACTTCAACAAGGGGCGGGAGAAGCTCAGCGAGCAGTTCAAGCGCATCGACGGCCCCGGCTGCAAGGTCATCGGCGGCACCAACACCGACTTCTTCACCACCGACGGCACCTACGCAGGCCGCGCCCAGGGCATCTTCTGGCACAATGGCATCTGCCTGCGCAATGTCTTCGCTTCGGAAGCCACCCGCCCGCGCTGCTTCGTGTACTGGGGCGACGATGAAAAAGTTCACATAGAACCGAGCGCACAGTACCAGGTCGTGAAGGCCAAAATCAGCCTGAAGGAGGCATTCAGCGGCGGGCAGTTCCTCGTCCGCGGCGGCGAGATCACCGGATTCCTGCAGGACAGTGTGTACGGCGTCCACCCCCGCACGATGATCGGCGTCCTGGATGATCCGCAGAAGATAGTGCTGGTGGTGCTGGACGGCCGCAACAGCATGCTTGCAGTCGGCATGAACTACCCTGACATGCAGAAGATCATGAAGGCCCTCGGCAGCCGCGACGCCATCAACCTCGACGGCGGCGGCTCCTCCACCTTCATAGTCAGGGAGGGCGACCGCTTCGCCATCAAGAACATGCCCTCCGACGGCACCGAGCGCGCCATCGGCCCCGGCCTCGCCGTCATCGCCACGAAGTAATTGGTTCCGGCCAGTTTGTCATTCTGAGCGCCCCCTTCTTTCGTTCTGAACTGCACCCCAGCTGTCATTCTGAGGTACCTTCTGTCATTCTGAGCGTTCCCCGCTGTCATTCTGAGCGCAGCGAAGAATCTACCTACCGCCCGTACTGGTCCAAATCCTGGACCACTACCCGCGAAAACGCCCCTGCAGCGCCCCTACCCTGCAATTCTCTGGACCAGTACCCGCACCGGGAGGCCCTTCCACCGACGGCTATGACGAAAGCAGCCGCGAAGACGACGCGGAGGGCTTGCCGTAGTCTTCGCGCGCAGGGAGGGTATATCATAGGTGTGACACGGGAGACTGCGCAACAAGGTCTAAATAGCTGAGAATCAGCACTTTCTTTCCGGGGGACTATGATAGCGGAAATTTCCCCGGAAGAGGGAAAATCCGTATCTTTGCAGTTGTATGAGAAAGATAGCGCTTATATTGCTCCCGCTTCTTCTGGCTGCCTGCGCCCCGACGCCGGCAGAGATGCCGCAGATCGGGAAGCCGTCCAGGGATACTGTTGATGAAGAGACTGCCGACCCGGCGCAGGAGGAAACGCCGCAAACGAATCCGGATCAAACCGATCCTGAGCAGACTTCTGACCAAACGGATTCGGAACACAACCCGGAGCAGCCGACCCAGGACCCAACGGTAACTGAAACCGAGCAGACGGATCCTGAGAAGTCTTATGATGGAGGGGAGGATGAAGACATCATTTCGCCAAAACATCTGAACCATCAGCTTTGGAAGGACTTGGACATAGCATCCCACCCCTGGGTAAACCAAGCCGACTACGATTTCGGCGCCGGGAAATGGATAATGCATGACAGACCGGACACGCTGAATTTTCGCCACAAGATGTTTGGGCTTTATTCTCCAAAGTTTTATTTCTTTATGGATAATTACCAGAACACATTTGTGATTACGGCATCCGGCAAAGACTACTTTTTCTTGTACAGGGATAACCTGACAAAGTGTTATAGTGACGACAAAAAGCAAATAGACACCACCAGGGTGGTTATCCTCGATACCGTGGACCAGATGGATGAACCGGATGCATCTTTTTGGTATAATGAAAATTATAATCCGGATGAATCTCTTGACCCCGACAACGACGATGAAGACTAGGCTCCTTCCCCTCCTGCTCATCCTGCTCCTGCCGGCCTGCAACCAGGCGGCGGAGAGTGCGCGCAATGCCCTGCAGCTTGCCGCGGAGCTGGACAGGAACCAGATCGACACCGCCGATACGCACCTGCTGGACCCGGCGGTGGCCTATTATTCACGCCACGGCACGGCCGACGAGCGCACCGCCACCTGGTACTATCTTGCCCGCATACAACTGAATGCCGGGCAGGAGGAAGAGGCACGCAATTCATTCTCCACCGCGCTTGACTACGCCGAAAAGTCGAGTGACAATTATGTGCTGCTGCGCCTGTACGCTAAAGTGTCCGCTTTATATTCACGGGACAACAACCTCGACGAGGCACAAAGGTATATCCGGATGGCCAGGGAGGCCGCGGCACTGACCACGGACCAGCGCAGCATCTGGCTGCTGCAGGCGCGTGAAGCCTCCAGCCTGGCTAACCTGGGCCGCTACCGTGAGGCCGACAGCCTGTATGCTGACTTCTTCCGCCAGCCGGTCATAGACAGCACCGTGCGTGCGCGGTTCCTCCTGTCGTATGCGAAAACCCTGCTTCGGAAGACGCCGTCCGCCCCGGAAGAAAGCATACGGGCCTACGAAGAAGCGGTCGCTGCAGGGTGCCGTCCCACCATTGACAATTCCTGCGTGTACGCCCTGGCCTGCGAACTATGCGGCCGAGGCAGGGACGCTGACCGTATCCTCCGGCAGTTGGACGCCGCAAAACCCCAGGGACGCAACGCCGGCATACTGAAGCTTTGCAAATACCGGATATACAAACTGCGCGGCGACACGAAAACGGCCCTGCAGTACTATGAGGAAGCCGTCGCGGCTTCCGATTCACTGGTGCAGGCGACACTGCGGCAGTCCCTGGAGCGCACCCGCCAGGACTATCTGGCAAAGAAAGCCGAGGCCCTGGAGATGCAGCGACGGAACACCCTGATCGTCGCCGCTCTCGTGCTCACCATCCTGCTGGCAGTGGCTGCGGCGCTGCTTGGCCGGAGGCGGCTCAGGCTGAAAGCCAAGGAAGACGAGATAGAGGCGCTGAGGGAAGACACCCGCCGCCTGCTCACCCTGGACCAGGGAAAGGACGACACGATTTCACGCCTGCGGGACGGTTACGTGTCCATGTACAAGAAGCAGTTCAAGCTGCTCGACGACCTCTGCGCAACCTATTGGTCACCAAGCCGTTCCGACACCAAGGACCGTATCTATTCCGAAGTGAAGGACGCCCTGGGCGTGATCCACGGCGACGAAGAAGGCCAGCGGGCACTGGAGGCCATGATAGACCGTGACCTCGACGGAATTATGTCCAAACTGAGGGCCGACCTGCCTGGCCGCACCGATGAGGACTTCCGCTTTATGGCATACCTGATAATAGGCCTCAGCCCGAAGACAATCTCGAGCATCCTCGACTGCGTCCCCGGCTCGGTCTACAACCGCAAGATGAGGCTCAAGGAGCGCCTCTCAAAACTCGACTCTCCCTACCGTGACCTGTATCTCACTTACATCATATAGTTAATTTGATTATATTCGCAATAATGAAACGATTCGCGTTCTTTTTATCCATGACCGGCCTGCTGCTTCTGGCGTTGGCCTGCACTCCGTCTTCCCCTGAAGCCCCGGAGACACCGGAGCCCCCTGAATCTTCCTATGATTTCTTATCCGACGCCGCTCCTTCGGCCCTGACAAAAACCGAGCAGGAAAAAGTCGCCAAGATCAACGGCTTTGCCTTTGCGATGGCGAAGGAGATAGGTCCAGTCACCGATGGCAAAAGCTACGTTTATTCCCCTGTCAGCATATCTTACGCCCTGGGATTGCTGGCAAACGGCGCGGCGGGAAAAACGAAAGATGAGATAACTGCTGTCCTTGGATTCGGTAATGACGGACTTCAGGATCTCAACGAGTTCAACCGTGATCTGATGGTGATTTCCGGGCGCTCAATTTCAGAAAAAGAAATCCTTGAGGTGGCCAATGCCGTTTTGGTAAGGAAAGATGTCAACATCTATGAGAAATACAAGGAAAGCATCAAGAACTACTATAATGCCGATTTGTTTGTGAAAGACTTTGCAGAGGGAAAAGAAGTGGCGGAGTTCGTGAACAAGTGGGCGGACCAGAACACCCACGGCAGGATAAAACACGTGCTGAATGACAATGATGTACGTCCCTCGATGGTGGCCCTGTTGATGAATGCCCTGTATTTCAAGGCGGCGTGGTACAAACCGTTTGATAAGATCGCGACCGCTGTCGAGCCTTTCACAGCGCAGGACGGAAGCAAGCGGACGGAAAAGATGATGAAGAAGACGGAGGCGCTTTCCTATTACAAGAACGACAAGTTCGCTATGGTGAGCCTTCCGTATGGTTATGAAAAGGACTATCGTCACTATGTCGGCAACTATTCAATGAGCCTTATACTTCCGGCCGAAGGAATAGGGGTTGACAATATAATAGGATCCATGGACGGAAAGGGCTGGGCTGATGCCCAGGCTTCACTGGCCTCCAACTTGGTTGAAGTGTGGCTTCCACGTTTCGATATAGATTTCAATATGAAGCTGAATGACTGTTTCCGGAATCTTGGCATGAATGAGCCGTTCTCCGCTGCCGCTGATTTCTCCGCCATGTCCGATACTCAGATGTTCGTGAGTTTCATAACCCAGGTGGCCAACATTTCGGTTGACGAAGAAGGCACCGAAGCTGCTGCCGTGACTGTTATCGGAATGGATAATTCTGCCGGCCCCGGTTATGAGCCTCCCAAGCCCATCCCGTTCCACTGCGACCGTCCATTCATATTTGCCATCACCGAAAAAACCACCGGCGCCATCCTCTTCATGGGGTGCTACAAATAGTCAGCCGCTTTAGCTTATGTCACGTTTCAGCTTATTATTGATTCTGCTTCTTCTGGCTGCCTGCGCCCGGACGCCGGCGGAAAAGCCGCGCAACAGGCAAATCGATACTGCCCGCGTCGTCGTCCTTGACACCGTTGACCAGATGGACGAACCCGACGCAGGGTACAATGATTATCAAGGAGCGGACGGGCAGGATAAATCAAAAGACTCACCGGAAGATCCTGGTTCTCAGGGTAACGCAGGATAATCAACACTAAGACGTTCCCGCTGACCGCCTGCCTGCTGTGTGTCGTCCCCCTTGTTATGCGCGAAGACTACGGCAGGAACTTGATGTTGTCGGCGGTGAAGGTGGGGCAGGAGGCGTCGGAGGCGACGTTGACGGACAGGGGGAGGTAGTTGTCCGCGGTGGCCTGGGTGGCGTCGCTGAAGTCGGGCTTCGTGCCGACGGCGCCGCGCACCGCGCAGTCCTTGATCACGGTCGGGTCGGTGGCGCTGGTGATGCGTCCTATCAGCAGGGCGCTCTGCTTCGCCGTCCCGCAGATGCGGCCGGTGTTCTGGCAGCCCTGCAGGGTGTAGGTCCTGGTCAGGCCCGCCACGCCGCCGACGCAGCTGTCCTTCTCTTCGGAGATGACATCGCCGTTGTTGGTGCAGTCCTTAAGGTAGGAAGTGTTGGTCGAGGTGAAGCTGCAGTAGCCCATCACGCCGCCCAGGCGCACGCCAGTGACGGTGGTGCCGGACGCCATCGAAGTTGAGTAGTCGGCCCGGACGGTGCCGTTGTTGACGCAGTTCTCGCACTGGGAGTAGAAGCCGTTGCCGACGATGCCGCCGACGTGGTGACCTTTCACATTGAGGTCGGCGTTGTTGACGCAGTCCTTGAAGAGTACGACATTGCCCTTGTTGGTCACGGCCCCCACGATGCCGCCGAACTCCACGGTGTTGGTGTTAGAGTACTTGGTGCCCACGTCGTTGGAGATGGAGCCCTCGAAGGTGCAGCCTACGAACGAACCGGCGCGCTCGGTGCTGCTGCTCACGAGGCCGGCGATGCCGCCGATAGCCACGTTACGGGAGGCGGTTGAAGTGGCCTTCCCCGTGAAGCTTGCGCTCACCCACACGTTCTCGAACTTGGTGTCCACTGCGCAGCCGGCCACCGTGCCGATGGCAATGTGCCCGGTGCTGATGCCTGAGCTGTTGAAGCCCATCTTCGCCTCCTCGAAACGGACGTTCCTGACCGTCGCGCCCTTCAGTGCGCCGAAGAAGCCGCAGACGTTGACGGTGTTTGTGGTGACGGCAAGGGTGAGGCCGATGATGCTGTGGCCCTGCCCGTCGAACACGCCGGTGAATGCAGTCGCGGGCACGGGGACGGCGTTGTAGGCCACCGAGGCGCAGTTACCAATGGGCGTCCAGGGGCTGTCGGGCATCTCGATGTCTTCCAGCAGCACCACTTCTCCGGCGGAGTTACAGTAGCTGGAGATGTCACCGCCGGCGTTCACCACTGCCGCGAACGACTGCAGCTGGGCGGGCGTGCGGATGCCGTTTTCACCAGGCACGGTGCCACCGGGATCGGTGTTACCGCCACCACCGCCACCGCCGATGCCTTCGCCGGGCACCACCTTGGAGGCGTCGGGATTGCGGTATTCGTCAACGTGGCCGATGACCACTTCTTCCGCTATCTGCCTGAGCTTGGCAGCGGTGGATGCACTCACGGTGCAGTCGGGGGCGTTGGAGTCGAACTTCTCGCCGTAGAGCATCAGGTAATTCACGCAGGCCTTCAGGTAGGCGCCGTTGAGCCCTGGATGCTTGTTGTCGGTGTGGTAGAGGGATATGCCCTGGGCGCGCGCCTTCTCGTAGGCTACGCCGATCGGTGACATCCAGGTCTTCTGCTCCGAAGTCACCAGCAGGGCGCCGCCGAGCAGGGCCTTGTCGAAGATTTCGTAGGAGCCGAAGCCGTTGTAGTTGGTGCTGCCGGAGTAGGCCCAGGTCTCCTCTATCATAGTCTGCACCGAAGGGGAATGCTGCTTGATGAGGTCCAGGATCTTCTTGGTGTCGGTCATCACGGCGGCGTTGACCTTGGTGTCGGTGTAATAGTCAGCGTGCCTGGTGGACATGTCCTGGAGGAGGGCGATGTCGTAGCCGCCTTCCTTGATGACGGCCTGGGTGCGCTCGAGCGGGTAGTGCTCACCGAAGTCCTGGCCGCCCTTGAGGTGGGTGCGCATGCGCATCTCGTGCCCCTGGGTGCGGGCTATCTCCTTTAGCATGAAGTCGGTGCCGTGGTAGTAGGAGAAGGAATTGCCGATGACGAGGGTCTTTTTGCTGTCTTTCACGGGCGAGCCCTGGTAGATGTCGATGTGGCAGGCCTCCCAGGCAGAGTTGATGAAGCTCAGGTAGGCGCCCGTGGAGGGACTCAGCGCCGCTCCGGAATTGGCAAACTTGCCGACGGCGCGGATGCGCATCTTCAGGTCTTCGTTCTTCAGGGCCTTGGAGATGGTGTAGCTCTGGGTGAACGTGGTGTACTGGTAGGCGCTGAAGTATTTGACGTAGAAGGAGTATTTCAGCGAGGCGTCCTCGGAGGCGCTCAGGAGGTCTTCTTCGACCGTTTTCCAGGCGCCGTCGTCCCAGTATTCGAATATCCAGTATTTCGGGGAATTGCCGTTCGGAGCCATCAGGCTGACCATGAAGTCGACGGAGGTGCCTGCGGCAAGGGTCAGGGACGGCCAGGTGAAGAGCACGCCGTCGCCCTCGGCCACGTTGGACACCGAGAGGCGGCTGGAGTTGACGCAGCGCACGGGCTCGGAGATGCCGCCCTCGCGGGTGAACGAGCTGATGTACGCCTTGCCGGCGCCGTCGCCCAGCTGAGCCTTGAAACTGTTGCTGCTGGTCCAGGCGCTCTGGGCGGAAGACACGTTTGAGCTGGTATTCAGCCAGTTGGCCGTGAGGTGCATATAAGTTGCCGTCGGCTCGGGTTCGGGCTCGGGTTCGGGTTCGGGTTCCGGTTCAGGCTCCGGCTCGGGGTCTGGCTTCTCCACGGGTGTGGGATCGGGGTCCGGTTCAACCTTGGGTTCGCAGGCCGCCACTGCCAGCAGCGCCGCCGCCATGAGCATTATCCATTTCAGTTTCATATCGTACGTGGTTAACAATGCTAAGTTAAGAATTTTTTTTGATATGACCCGGCTGCATGGCGCAGGTCCCCTTGTCGAGCGGCGCAGGACCCTCCATCAAGCGGTGCAGGTCCCCCTGTCGAGCGGCGCAGGTCTGTTTTCTGCTTGGGGTCCTGCACCGCTGGAATACTGTAGAATGCCGATTTGCGGCGCGTGTCCCCAGCACTTTTTCGGACTTGCGCCAAACAATAGGGGGACCTGCGCCACAGAGTTGAACGATGGCAAGGCGCCACGCTATATCCTCGGCTTCTGGATAACGCGGATTATCAGCGAGATGAAATAGATAATTAGGCCGTAGACAGTGGAGATCAGCGTGACCTTCAGGCCGCCGCAGACGACTGCCGGGCTGATGTCTCCGATCATCTGGATGGCCTGGCACATCTGATATACGCCCAGCACGCTCCACAAGATGCCGGCGACCAGGGCCGCGGCGCCGATTTCCTTCACCCACTTGGGCGCCTTCCACGCCGCGATGAAGAGTGCGATGAAGAGCAGTGTGATAACAATCATGCCGCCAAGTCCGCCTTCGACAAAAGTGTTGAAGAGAGACCAGTCCGGCACATCAACGACCTCCGGGTGGGACACGTCCAGAGAGTCAACGACATAATAAGTTTCCTGTTCCATGGCTGTTTGATTTTGATTTGATGCAAAGTACGGGGCTTTACAGGAGATTTCCAAAGTAGAATCCCCCTGCAGGCCTGTCAAATCCCCTCATAAGGCCATGGCGCTTGCAGACGCGCAGGTTTTTACCTATTTTTGTAGTGGCATGAGAACCGTTTTGCGCATAGCCTACTGGCTGGCAGCCATCACGTTGACAGCCGCAATCCTGGTCAGCCTGGACTACAAGCCCGGCCAGGCGGTGCTGCTCGGCCTCGTGTTCTGTCCCTGCGCGCTCGCGCTCGAATACTGGATGCCCAGGGCCAGGAAGCCTATGGACAAGGTGTACCTGTCGCTGGCGGTGCTGGTTGCCGTGATCCTGCTGATTCTAATCCTGCACCAGTACGTGTGGAGCACCATCAGCAGCGAAGGCTTCCTGCGGCCTCAACGGGACATCTCCCCCATGCTCATCAACCCGGCGTTCCTGGGACTCATACTCACCGCCCTGTCAATCGGCGACTACTTCTGGACCCGCTGGCTCTCAAAGCGCTTCAAGGCCAAGGCCCGCACCGTCACGTTCTTCTCTGAACGCAAAAGCGTCACGCTCCCTCTTGACGGCATCGCCTACGTGGAATCCAACGACACGGAAGTGCGCATCGTCACCCTGTCCGGCGACTCCTACCGCAACAAAACCGGTATCGGCCAGTGGGAAAACCTGCTGGGTGAGGATTTCCTGCGCATCCACCGGTCCTATCTGGTCAACGTGGCCCACGCCACCCTAAGCGCCCCCGACACCGTCCGCATCTCCGGCACCGACCTCCCCGTCTCCCGCAAATACAAGGAAACGGTCCAGCAGGTCCTTTCCGCCGGCGCGGAGTAAAGCAGTATTCAAAAATAGACGCAAACAAAGGAAGAATCGTTGCATAATAATCAATAGGAATTATAGTCCTTTGCGTGTCACAATTAATAAGAACACGCACAATGTACAACGATTCATCACGCTCAAAGTATTTCGCGCCGTCCTCGGAGGTGATTAACGCCTGCACCGAGCGCTTGTTCGCGGCATCGGAAACGACTGTGGTCGAGGGCTTCGCCACACTCGAGGACTATGAAGTCTTTGATCTCTGTGAGTAAAATTTGCATCACTTATGAATAACCACAAATTGCCAAGCAACTACACAGTACCCGAGGTGAAGATTATCTTCATCTGCACAGAGCGCCTGTTCGCGGCCTCGACAGCATCAGCAAGTGCCTCCCACGAGGATTATTACTCCATTGACCTGTTTGAATAAAACATTCCTATCATGAGAAAAACTATATTATTTGCATTGACTGCAATGGCGGTTCTTTCAGCCGCTTGCGAAAAAGAAATCCCTCAGGAACAGCCCGTGCCGGCCGATTCCAATGTGGTTGTTTTCACAGCCAACGTCCCCACCAAGACCGTCATCGACTCCAATGACGAGGTAGTCACCTGGGCAGCCGGCGACGAGGTCAAATTCGTCTGGGCCGGCGGCTCGACCACCGCTGCAGCATCTTCTGCCGGTGCCAGCACAACCTTCAGCGTTGAAATCGGCGACGGTATCACCGAGCTTTATGCCGTGTATCCCGCCTCTGCAGGCGGCAGCTACGATAGCGGCAACGTCAACGTCCACTTCAACGGCTCCCGCACCGACGGCACCTTCGCCGCTAACGACATCTGCGTGGCCAAGGCCGTCAAGACCGGCGACACATGGAGCACAACGCTGGCCTTCAAGAATGTAGCCTGCCTGCTCAAGGTCGGCGTTACCGCCAGCGACATCACCAAAATACAGGTTATGGGCGGACGTAATACGGATGAGGCTCAAGCCATATCCGGCTATCTCCCTGTAGGTATAGACGGAAGCGGAGACCCTGTATTTGGCACAGCAACTGATACGGGCGGAACTGTCAGCGTGACAATTTCCGGCCCTGGCGACTACTATATCCCCGTTATGCCTGACGTCGTCCTTTCCAACGGTTTCCGTATCGGCTACTTCAAAGGGGAAGAGCAGCTCACTCCTTTCTTCTACAACGGCTCATTTACCACCGAGCGCGGCAAGATAGTGAAGCTCACAGACCTTGATTCCAAGGCCGGCCAGTACTATGTCACCCCTTCCGGCGCCGGCACCAAGGCTGGCCAGAGTTGGAGCAATGCCATGGGCGTCACCGAATTCAAGACCTTTGTAACCGACCAGGACAACCACTTCCTCCTCAAGGGATCCACATTACATTTCTCGGCTGACGAGTTCTCCTTCGGCGACGACTATCTTGAGTTGGATTACCCTGACCACGGCAATGTAGCTTTCACACTGGAAGGCACGATGACCGCCTCCGATACGACCACTTTCCTTGGCCGCACCAACACTTCCGAGGTCAAAGCCGGCGTACTTGCCCCGAAGCATAACTCCTACATTACGGTAAAGAACGTCAAATTCACAGGAACAAACGGTGCCTCCAATTCTTCGGCCATCCGCCTCAACAACGGCGCCAAGGAATTAACTCTCGATCATTGCTATTTCCGTAACAATCAGACGAGCGGCCAGGGTGCGTCAATCGTCCTGTTCAACGACTGCGCCCTTACTGTAAAGAATTGTTCCTTCTCCGGCAATACCGGCCAGGGAGGCGCCATATTCGTAAAAAATGCATCTGCAACCGTCGTCGTCGAGGATAGCGAGATTAAGGACAATACCAAGGGCGCTTTCCGCTCCGAAGAGGCCAGTACAATCGAAATCACACGTACAAATTTCACGGGAAACTACGGTGAAGACTACAGCGGGCCCGCGCTCCGTTTCGGTGGATCCACCACGGTAACAGTTACCGACTGTAATTTCGTAGGCAACCATTGTACTTCCGGTGCCGGCACGATTGCAGTCAGTTCCAAGAACGTAAACCTCAGTGTTACCGGAGGTAAGTTTGAAGGGAATTACGCCACAGGCACCACCGATGACGACTCTGCCGGCGCCGTTATTTACGACTGGGGAGGAAGCACAGTCAGTTTTACGGACGTTCTTTTCAAGGAGAATTATAACAGTTTGGGCGGTAATACCAAGATGGCGGGAATTATCCGGTTGGGCGCATCCAGCTGTGTAGCACAATTCAATGGCTGCACTTTCGACGGCAATTACTCCTACCGTAATACCGAAGCGAACAATTCCCTTGCCGCCATAATCCAGAACCGCCAGGGAGGAACCAAGTATTACTTCAACGCCTGTGAGTTCCTGCATAATTCATCGGGTCTGGACAATGACCGCAAAGGCGGCTTGTACGGGATGGTAATAGTTGCTTACAGTAGCTGCACCATCGGAATGAACAACTGCTCCTTCCACGACAACTACGGCCAGCGCAATCCCCCGGAGCCTCAAACTACCTGGTTGCATCTCAGCAATATCTCAAATACTTTCATCCTCAGCAACAGCACCATCATCGGGGATGCCCAGCGTACTCCTCTGATGGGAGGGGCAGTGCACAATGATCACTGGAGTGTACTTAAGCTCGATACAACAGGTAATTATTACCTGCTAAACGATATCATTTGTTCGAAATACTCCGACGGATGCGGCATCTGGTGCGGGCAATCGAATACTTCGATTAATTCATACTATACCAAGATGAGCCCCGAAGGAGACGGCAGGGCAGTTTGGACCAACGATACCGGAGCAGGGTACAACTACTATTCCGCCTATCTTGGAAATTACGACAACACTTATGTCTGGAACGGCGCTTTCAGCTCCGGTACGAACAAGAATTCTTTCGCAGCGACCGCAGATGTCAACACCGAAATCCAGAATGCTGACGCCGACTTCTACGCATGGCTGAACTCCATCGGAGCCCTCGGCAAGGACATCAACGGCAACAACCGCGGCGCCACCTCCTGGCCCGGCTGCTACCAGAACTAATCCGACATCCAACACCCTTATACAGCGGTCCGAGCTCCCAGCCCGGACCGCTTTTTTAACGCACATTTTTCATTACACAAGCTTGTGCTACACAATTTTGTGTTACACAGGTTTGTGTATTATAATTATAATGACTACATTTGCGGAAAACACAGTAGGATTATGGAACAGCCGTTCGTATTTGGAGTGCCCGCAGACGCCCCGTATTTCATTGGAAGAGAGAAAGAACTGCACCATCTGGAAGCGAATTTCAAATATGGTGTCAGTACTGTTTTGATGTCCCCCAGAAGGTGGGGTAAAACCTCTCTTGTCAACAAAGTTGCGCAATCGGTCAGGGAGAAGGACACCATTATTGTAAGGATGGATATTTTTGCATGCAGAAGCGAATATGACTTTTACAATACTTTTTCGGCTGCAATTCTGAAGCAAACCGCATCCAGATTTGAAGAGTGGAAAGACCTGGCCAAGGGGTTTATCGAAAGACTCCTCCCGACGATAACGTTTTCACCGGATCCCAGTGCGGAGTATTCCCTTTCACTGGGAATAACGTCTAAAACCCATACGCCGGAAGAAATTCTTTCCCTTCCCCAGACGATAGCAGAAAGGAAGAAATGCAAACTGGTTATTTGCATTGATGAGTTCCAGCAGGTCGGAGAATTCCCGGACTCTTTGTCAGTCCAGAAACGGCTGAGAGGTGTTTGGCAGCATCAAAAAAACGTTTCATATTGCCTGTACGGAAGTAAAATGCACATGATGATGCGGCTATTCCAAAAAAAGAGTTACCCCTTCTATAGGTTTGGAGACGTATTGAACTTACAACCCATTCCGCTTGAGACGTGGATTCCCTATATTCAGGGTCGTTTCGAGGCCTTTGGCAAGCACATAGATGAGAGGTTTGTCGGAAGAATCTGTGAAACGGTTGAATATCAGTCATCTTATGTCCAGCAATTGTCTTATTCTGTTTTCTTGCTTTCCGGCGACGAAGTGACGGAAGAATCATTTACCGGAGGTGTGGAGGACTTGTTGAAACAGAATAGTTCCGTTTTCATAGAGCAAACCCAATCCCTGACAACCTATCAACTGAACTTCCTCAGGGCAATCATGGATGGTATCACCAATGGATTTGGCGAAAAAGCAATAATGGACAGGTACAATCTCGGCTCTACTTCAAACATTACCCGCCTCAAGAACAGTATGATTGAAAAAGAGTTGGTGGAATTGACAAAAGATGGTTATGTAATAGGAGATCCGGTATTAAAACTCTGGCTGAAAAGAATCCTGTAACCAGAAAAGAAAAATCCTTTACCGAATACTTGCAAAAAAAGGAATAACCGTTATAACCGGGTCTATGATACTACAGTATCTTCGCGCTGTTATGAAAACGATTGCCACATATTTTTCTACAGTTCTGCTTTGCATACTCGCTTCATGCACCCCAAGCACCCCCGATGATGTCATTGACGACAATACGCCCGATACGCCTGAGCCCGAAATTCCGGAGGTAGTGGTGTCTAAAGGTGCCTACAAGCATGTCGTCATCATAGGCGCCGACGGTGCCGGAGCGTTCTTCAAGGACACCGATACGCCCCGGTGCGACGAGATTTTCGCCGGAGGGGCCACGACGTACTCGTGCAGAGTTGGGATGCCCTCCATGAGTGCCCAGGGCTGGGGCTCCATCCTCCATGGAGTCCTTCCAGAGTATCACGGACTCACCAACGACATCATCAAGAATACCCCTTATCCGGCGAACAGCCCGTATCCGTCCATTTTCAAGGTGGTAAGGAACGCCATGCCGGATGCAGCACTGGCCTCCTTCGTCGAGTGGAACCCTATCAATGTCGGCATCGTCGAGAACGGTCTGGATGTTGTAAAAGGGACTGGTGCCGATGACGCCGAAGTAACCGGCAGAATCCTTGAATATCTGGCTGGTAACACCCCCACACTGATGTTCGTCCAGTTTTCGTCTCCTGACGACATAGGCGAAACGTACGGTTTCGGCTCCGATATCTATCTGGCCACGATCAGTACGGTTGATGCGCTCATAGGAAGCATTTATGACAAGCTGAAAGCGAAAGGTATTCTTGACGACACCCTGTTCATCGTCACCGCGGACCACGGAGGAATCAACAAGGGCCACGGCGGGGACACCGATGTGGAAAGAAATGTATTCCTCGGGGCTTCAGGCAAGACTGTGGCAAGCGGCACCATCGTGGATGCCGAATCCCGCGACGTTGCTGCAGTCGCCGCATACGCCCTTGGCCTGGAATGCCCCAGCACCTGGACCGGCCGCGTCCCTGCAGGCATATTCAAGGATGTCACGGAAGCCGACGCGCATAAGGATCCGGGAGCGGAATACCGCAACCATCAGACGAAGCCCACTCCTGCCCTCAGCGATCTGCAATCCCTGCTCTCCGGACACAACGTGGTCGCTTACCTGCCTTTCGACGGCAGTATCGGTGACGCCTTCAGCAAAGTGACGACCACTTCCTCCGGCACCTTGACCTACGCCGACGCCTTCTTTGGAAAAGGCGTGGACCTGAATAACGGCTATGTCACGCTGAAAGACGTCACGGTCGGCACCGGTTCCTTCTCCGTGGCATTCTGGCTTAAGGCTTCCCCGGTGACTCCGGAAAAGGCCGATCCGTCTCTGATTTCCAACAAGGACTGGCAGGAAGGAGTCTACAAGGGCTTTATCCTGTCATACAGGGGCACCCGGGACATCAAGTTCAACGCAGGTGACGGCGGCAAGAACAGGATGGACTACGTCCGGCTCTTGCCAACTAACTACGACACCGGTTGGATGCACGTGATCCTGACGGTGGACCGTCCGAACCGCAAAGTCCGCATTTATTACGACTTCAGCTTTGAGGGGGAAGAAGCCGCAATACCAAGTTCGTTAGCCAATACGCCTTTCGACTCGATGGACCTCAACATCGGCCAGGACGGCACCGGCAAGCTGGAATATAAGCTCCCCGCACGTATGGACGAGTTCATTATGACCTCCGATGTGCTGAGCGAAGCCGATGTCGCCGCCCTCAAGGCTTATTACGATAAATAGTCCGCCTCTGAAAAAAGCCGTTTTCATACTGATCTTTCTATCGCTGATACCCCGGGCCGGCTATTGCCAGGCTGGGGCGGAGGACTGGCTAATTACCCGTCTCGACATGCAGGCCGGGCTGTCGGACAACTGCATCAACGACGTGCTGATGGATTCGCGGCATTTCCTATGGATCGGCACCAACGCCGGACTTGACCTGTATGACGGCTGCAACATCGCCCAGGTCGCCTTTGCCGGGGTCAGCAGCGCCACAGTACCTGTGGTTTTCACCCTTGCCGAGGACTTGTCCGGAACCATCTGGGCCGGCACATCGGAAGGCTTGTATCATATCGACCGGGACCATCTTGAAATGCGGCACTTCGACTGCCCCGAACTTGGCACGGCGCCTATCAGGCAGATGTGTTTCAGCAAAACAAGCTTCCTCTGGGTAAACGTCAAAGGGCGCAACCTTGTGCGGCTTAACACAGCATCCGGCGTGGTCGAAACGACCCCTGTGGTCGCCGAAACCATCTGCTGCAATCCCGAAGGAGCACTCTACGCCATTACCAGGGACGGCAAGCTATACGTTTCTGCGGACGGCATGTCAGAGCCGGAGTGCCTGACGCCGGAAGGCAGCACAACAATACCCGGAACCGTTATCTATCGAGCCGTGGCCGCCGGGCACCATCTCCTGATATCATCGATAGAGAACGAATCCGCCTACGCACTGGACCTTCAGAGCATGGAACTTGAGCCAATGCCCATGATGAGCAGGATGAGGGATGCCATACAGCATTCCTCCGGGGAATTCTGGATTGCCGCCAGGGAGGGAATACACGTGATGGACAGCACCCTGACACTCACCCGCGTCATACGCCCCTTCCACGACAATTCTTTCAGATGCCTCACGGAAGACGGCAACGGCAGGGTATGGGCGGGAACCCTTTTCGAAGGCCTGGCTCAGATCACGCCGGACAAAGTACAGTTCAGGCATTATTCCGACGCCTTCGCCGGTGGCCGTTTCAAGGCCAGGGACTTCGTGGAAACACCTGACGGCCGAATCTGGATTGGTAGTGACACCAGGGGCCTGCTCTGCCTGGATTCTCGGTCAGGCAATGACCGCAGCGCCAGGCAGTTCCTTCCGGGGCGCAACGTCACAGGCCTGATGGCTGAAGGCTCCAGGCTCTGGGTCGGAACCATAGACGAAGACATCCCGGTGACCCTGATTGATACCGAAACCGGACGTATGACAGCTTATCCGGAGGCCGGCAAGTCCGCCTACGCCTTCTGCAGGGACGTTTCCGGCCGGCTCTGGATAGGCGGCAAGGACGGATTCATTGCAGGCCTTGACAGCCCCGACGGCAAGTTCACAAGGGAAATCTTCATGCCCGCCTCGCAAGTCTGCAGCATCATCTGCACCACGGACGGCAGCGTCTGGGTGGCCAGCATCGGCGGCACTATCTATAAATATTCCGGGAACGTCCTTTCCACGTACACCATCCCCATCGCCAACATCCTTACCGACATCACCGAAGATGCCGGTGGACGTGTGTTCGTCACGTCCGAGGGCAACGGTCTTTGGGAGTACGACCCCGGTCAGAACGTCTTCCAGCCTCGAAATGGCACGGAAATGCGCCTGCTGAAGATCTCAAGGGAAAAGGACGGCCGCCTGCTCTGGGTGACCGGAGCGCACGGCATCCTCGTCCTGAACCCCGACGACACCAAGCAATTGCCAGTCATCCCCCGGGATGCCCTGGACGTCGACAGCTTCAACTACTCGTCCAACTGCATTTCTTCCGACGGCACGCTCTACGCTGGCACATCAGACGGCTTCATCTCCTTCTCCGCCAAAGCCCTGAAGGAGCAGTCTTCGAGCCCTCACGCACCGGTCATTTCATCACTGTACACACTGTCTTCATCAGAGGACGCAGATGACGGCCATTTCATGTGTCCGGCATACCTTAACATAGGCCGCACGATACGCTCCTTTGCCGTGAATGTGTCCACGCTGGATTACGAGCGATTCCCAAGCCGTGAGCTTTACTGGAAAATTGACGGGTTCAACGAATGGACACCGGTGCAGGGCGGCACATTCACGGTCTACGACGTCCCCGCCGGAAAGTGGGACCTGAAACTGAAGGCCCTTTCCCTGTCCGGTGAAGAGAGTCCCGAGGCATCCACGGGCCTGAGAGTGCAGCCGCCTCTGCTGCTGAGCCCCGTGGCCCTGCTGCTGTATCTGCTCCTGTTCCTGTCGATCACAGTTGCAATTGCGATTTTTTCGGACCGCAGGGCTAAAGTCAAAGCAGCGCGTGAACAGGAACGCAAACTGCTGGACTCCAAGATGGACTTCCTTTCCTCCATAGCCCACGAGATTCGCACTCCCCTCTCCCTGGTGCAGATCCCGCTGGAGGCGCTGATACGCAAATTCTCTTCCTCCCCGGACGGCTCCGTGCAGGAGAATCTGGATATAATGAGGCGGAACTCCCTGAAACTCAACGTTCTGATCAACGAGCTCCTGGACTTCCGCAAACTGACCGACTCCACGTTCCAGATCCACCCGGAATTCCTCGACATAAGAAGTATCCTGAAAGATGCGCACCGCCGCTTCCATCCTATGTTTCTTCAGGAAGGCAAGACCATTACGCTTGGACTTCCGGAAGTTCCCGTGTACTGCGAAACCGACGTACGTTCCCTCGGGCGCATCTTCGACAACCTGCTCTCCAATGCTCTCAAGTACTCCGACAAGCACACTTCGATGACCCTTACGGTCAACGGAGGCGACGCTTCCGTCTGCGTGGTGAACGACGGCCCGGTGCTTCCGGAAGACGTCCGTGAGCTGATCTTCACGCCTTTTTACCGGTACGAAGACAATGTATCCACGAATGTGGAAGGCACAGGCCTGGGACTGTCCACCAGCCGCCAGTTCGCAACCCTGCTGGGAGGGTCCCTTACTATGGATGACGACCTGAAGGTGAACCGTTTCATATTCACGCTTCCCCTTTCGTCGGAAGATACACAGTCGAATGCACTGCCGACGGTAGATGACAAGGACATGTCCGTGCTGGTCGTCGAGGACGACAAGGATATGGCACACGTCATCGGAAGCATTCTTGGCGACACCTACGGAATCATCTATGCATCCAACGGCAAGCAGGCACTCGAAAAGATTGAGGCGGGGGCCTCCCCCACTTTGGTCGTCTCCGACGTTATTATGCCGGAAATGGACGGAATCGCATTCACGAAGGCGCTGAAAGGCAACCTTGCCACGAGCCACATTCCACTGATCCTGCTGTCGGCAGAGGTGCCCGACGTCTTTATGCAGGAAAGCCTGGAGGGCGGAGCCGACGCCTACCTGGAGAAGCCGTTCTCGCCGAAAAAACTTCGCAGCACGGTGGAAAACCTGATTGAGAACCGCCGCCGCATCTACGAGTTCTATGTGTCCTCGCTGCCTTCAAGCGGCGAACTTCCGACCGGAAGGGTGTCGGCGATGGAGCAGAAGTTCCTCCGAAGCATACAGGAATACGTTTCCGCCAACCTGCACCGCAACATCACGCTGGACGACATTGCTGAAGTGGTATGCATGTCCCCGTCATCCCTATACAAGAAGATGAAGGAGTACTCAGGGCTCTCCCCTATGGAGTACGTGATGAAAGTGCGCCTGCACCGCGCCGTGGAACTGCTGAAGGATGATTCGGTATCGGTGCAGGAAGTGGCCTCCGCTGTCGGATTCAACACCCATTCCTTCTTCTCTGAATGCTTCAAGCGCGAATTCGGCATGACTCCCCGGCAGTGGAGGCTCCGCAACGTCGCCAAACCGATGAAATAGTATGAACAAGATACTTAGTTTCTTATTTGCCCTGGCGATGCTGCCTCAGCTGTGCTTTGGCCAGCAGGGCGGAGATGGGATTACCGTGGGAACGTTCAACGTGAGGTTCCTGGACGACAACAGGCCGGAGTATGATTATAAGTTCGGAGGACAGCCCTGGCCGGTGCGGCGTCCCGCCGTCAAGGCGTTTTTTGAGCAGAAATGCCCGGAGACCGCAGGCATTCCCTCACTCGGGGTGGTCCTTCTGAAATTCAATGCAGCCGGCAGCAGCCAAAAATAAATAATAGTTGCAATTATGTAAATAATTGGTGTAGCAATTTGCGGCTGTCCGGTTTATTTTTGCATCAAATAGTTATCCGGATAACCATATGCAACGTTTTGTTTCATCATTATTGCTGGCATTCCTTGCCGTAACCGGCTTCGCACAGTCCCTGACAGTCACCGGTGTCGTCACTGACGCCGCCTCCGGAGAGCCTGTGATCGGAGCCGGTGTGTTCGTCAAGGGTATGCCCGGCGGAACGGTCACATCCATCGACGGAGAGTTTTCGATTTCAGCCTCCAAAGGGCAGGAGATTGTCATCTCGTCCCTGGGATATAAAGACTACACATTCACAGTCTCCGGCCCTGGCCCCGTGGAGGTCATGATGTCCTCTTCTTCCGAGTTCCTGGACGAGGTGGTCGTCGTGGGTTACGGCACCGCCAAGAGGGCAAACCTGACAGGAGCAGTGGACCAGGTCACTGCCGAGGTATTCTCGGGGCGTCCGTCATCGAATGCCACCCAGATGCTTGTGGGCGCAATTCCAAACCTGAATATCACCCTTTCTGACGGCAAGCCAAGCCGCAGCGCCGACTACAACATCAGAGGTACCACCTCGGTCGGCGGCGGCGGCAACGCCCTCGTGCTCATCGACGGCGTGGAAGGAGACCCGGCGCTGCTCAACCCGGACGACATCGAGAGCGTGTCCGTGCTGAAAGATGCCGCATCAGCGTCCATCTACGGCTCCAGGGCGACGTTCGGCGTGGTGCTCATAACCACGAAGAGCGCATCGAACGAAGCGGGCAAATTCAATTTCAGCTACAACGAGAATCTTTCCTTCCTGACGCCGAGCAACCTTCCTAACATTGTCGATGACGGATATGTTTATGCCTCTCTGTTCAGGGATTCATACTATAACTACTGGGGCGTGCTGCCTTCCGGAATCAACACCAGCCAGGAATTCTCGCAGGCCTGGCTGGACGAATTCCTGCGGCGCAAGCAAAAGGGCATCACCGATGAAGTGGACGTGGACGAGAGCGGCCGTTACGTCTATTACGGCAACACCAACTACTACAAGGTTATCTACAAGCCATACACGATGGCCCGCACTCACAACATGTCCGCAAGCGGCACGACCGGAAAAATCGACTATTACGTATCGGGGCGCATCTACAAATACGACGGAATCCTGAATTTCAACCCGGACGAATACTTCACGACCGCCCTGAGGTCCAAGGTCACGGCCCGGCCGTTCGACTGGCTGAAAATATGGGAAAATATCTCGTTCAACTACGAAAAGAACCATATCCCCGCCAGCCATAACCAGAACAACAACGGCCTGTTCCTCCGCAGCATGCAGGACGAGGGCCACGTGAGCGTCCCCGTTTTCAATCCCGACGGAACCCTCACCAAGAGCGGCGCCATGGCAATCGGCGGCTTGGTGACCGGTAAGAATTACACCGACAAACTCCGGAACAACTTAACCACCACGACAGGAGCCCGCGCAGAATTCTTCGACCATACCCTCCGGCTCAACGCAGACTTCTCCTTCAGGGCTAACTGGGAGAACAACCTGAAGAAGAACACCATGGTCAGCTACAGTGAGGCTCCGGGAGAAATCACATGGAGAGGAACTCCCGGCGTGAACGACTATGTCCAGGAGTATTGGCTCCGGAGCAATTATATTTCGACCAATGCCTATGCAGAGTATGCAAAAGTGTGGAACGAAAAGCACGATTTCAAGGTCCTGGCCGGCTTCAACTGGGAACAATACGCATCAAAGCAGTTCCAGATGCTGCGCTACGGGCTAATATCCGAGGACGTGGAATCCATCAACATGGCAATGGGAGACAATTTCTCCGAGTATTCCTACGAAGGCCGGTGGAAGAGCGCGGGCGTGTTCGCAAGGCTCAACTACGCCTTCGACGAGCGATTCCTTCTGGAACTCAACGGTCGCTATGACGGGTCATCCAAGTTCCCCACCAACCAGCAATGGGGCTTCTTCCCTTCCGCTTCTGCCGCATGGAGAGTCTCCAAGGAACATTGGTGGAACGTAAACCCTTCCATCATATCCAACCTCAAGCTGCGTGTCTCCTGGGGCGAGCTCGGCAACGGTAACGTATCGGAGTATTCCTTTGTGGAGAGGTTCGGATTCTCCAACCTCAACAACGTCATCGACGGAGAGTCCAAGAGGCGCATAACCTCGATACCGAGCCAGATTCCGGACAACCTGACATGGGAAACGTCCAGGACCATAGATGGCGGTGTCGACATAGGCTTCTACAACGGGAAGATCAACTTCACGGGCGACTATTACGTGCGCAACACGCTGAATATGTACACCGTGGGTCCGACCCTGCCCGACACCTACGGAGCCAGCGCACCCAAAGGCAACTATGCAGACCTGATCACCCGCGGCTTCGAGCTTTCGCTGAGCTACGACGATGCCGTCCCCATCGCCGGCCACGACTTCAATTACGGAATCAAGGCCACCCTTGCCGACAACCGTTCCTTCATCACCCGCTACAACAACCCGTCAAAGTCCTTGAGTGACTACTACGAGGGTCAGGAAATCGGCGAAATCTGGGGATTCCAGTTTGACGGTTTCTTCGAAAGCGACGAGCAGATCAACAATTTCTACGGCCCGGGAATCCCTTATGTCAACAAGCTCATCCAAATCAACGAGGGATACATATCAAAACCCGGGGACGTCATCCTGAAGGACAACAACGGGAACTATATGATTGACAAGGGTGCCCAGACGGCAAACGATGCCGGAGACATGGTGATTGTCGGAAACAAGCACCCAAGATATCATTATTCCCTATCCCTGAATTTTGAGTGGAACGGAATCTTCGCATCCGCGATGTTCCAGGGAATAGGCAAGCAGGACTGGTATCCGAGCGGTGAATCCATCATCTGGGGCCAGTACCACAGGCCATACGGAAATGCCCTGGCCTGGACGGTCAACAACGCCTGGACCCCGGAGAATCCTGATGCATTCCTGCCGAAATACAGCGGCTATTACCGCATCTTCTTCTCCGGCCAGCACAAAGTGGACCGCTACGTCCTGAATGCCGCATACTGCCGGCTCCAGAACTTGCAGGTCGGCTGGAACCTTCCCCGCAAATGGCTGAAGCCCATCGGCCTTAGCGGCCTCAGCATCTATTTCTCAGGCGAGAACCTTTACACCTGGTCGCCTCTGTACAGGCTGACCACGGACGTTGATGTCGTCACCGCCACACACGGATCCGACGCCGACCTCGGCAACGGCACCGACAACTACGGAGACGGCAACAGCCTCACCTCCCTGAGGACGTTCTCACTTGGTATAACCATTAAAATCTGACGGTTATGAAAAAGTACAGGATATTGATCATCGCCGCCCTGGGAGCACTCAGCGTTTATTCCTGCTCCCTGGTGGAATTGCCGGTGACATCCGGGAACAAAGCCCTGATTTTCGGCTCGGCACAGGGTCTGGAAGCATATTCACTCTCCTTCTACAATCAGCTCCCGTCGCTGAGTGAACTGACCAGCGGTGAAGGGACTACAGACTATGCAGTCGGCAGGAGCGTAAGTACGTTCTACACCTCAGCATATACGGCAGAGACATCCACTTCCTGGGGCTGGGGCTACCTCCGCACGGTCAACTACTTTATCGACGGCATACACGATGAAGAAATGTGCACCGTATCTCAGGCCGACAAAGACCATTACGAGGGTCTTGCACGCTGGTTCAGGGCGTACTTCTATTACAAAAAGCTCTTCACCTATGGCGGCGTGCCCTGGTTAGACCACTGCCTCAAGAATGACGAGCTGGACGAGATGTACAAGAACAGGGATTCCCGCGACGTCATCATCAGCCATATAATAGACGACCTTGATTTCGCTGCTGAACACATCAGGACCACATCATCGAAAAGCAACACCCGCATATCCAAGAATGCCGCCTACGCCTTGAAGAGCCGCGCCTGTCTCTGGGAAGCATCCTGGCGCAAATACCATAACCTGGAGACTGCCGACTGGACCGCAAACAAGCTTTACCGGCTGGCAGCGGACGCCGCAAAGGTGATTATCAACGACCCCCTGGTGCAGCTTAACAATAAGGTGTGTGCAGATGCATATCTGACCGACAATCCTTCGCTCGGGGCATACAGAAGCCTTTTCTACTCCAAGGACATCATCACCGATGAAGTCATCCTTGGCGTGCAGGCATCCCTCATCGACCTGGTGACAGGCGATGCCAACTGGTACTGGACTTCACCTACCTACGGCGGTTGCTCCTGTCTTTCAAGGGCATTCATATTCACCTACCTCTGCACTGACGGCACGCCGTTCACCGACAAACCCGCGTACAAGGCCATCAACTTCATTAATGAATTCGCCGGCCGCGACGCCCGCCTGGCCCAGACAGTCAAGGGCCCCAGGTATGAGATGAAGGGCGGAGGCTGGAGAGACCGCCGTCCCAACATAGTGGACGGGGTTGCCATCACCGGCTACCAGCCCATAAAATTCGTCGAGGACTCTACGGAAAAGAACGGCACATCCAAGAACGAGAACAGCCAGCCCGTATTCCGTTACGCCGAGGTGCTGCTCAACTATGCCGAGGCCATGGCGGAACTGGGAGAACTCACCGACGCAGACTGGGCCGCCACAATCGGAGCCCTGCGCCTGCGGGCCGGTTTCCAGGACAAGCCCGGCGTGACGCTGTCCAAGCCCACCAAGGTGGACAAATACCTGCAGGAGACCTTCTATCCCGACATCAACGATCCCGTGATCCTTGAAATCCGCCGCGAAAGGGCTATCGAGCTGGTCTACGAAGGCTTCCGCGCCGACGACCTCAAACGCTGGAAGGAAGGTAAGAACTTCGAACGAGTCCCCTGGACAGGCATCCACGTCCCCGTCCTGAACGCCCAGTTCAAGGTGAACGACGACGACACCCAGGATTTTTACGTCACCTATGACGAGTACGCCAATGTTCCCAGCTACGCACAGAACAAATACGTTCAAGTCTTCCCCGAAAGCTCTGCAGAGCAGGGCCTCCGCCTGGATGAGAACCCCGACGGCGGATATGATCTCCGCTATGAGGTTATCGTGAAGCGCAAATGGCACGACGACGACCGCCAGTACCTCTATCCCATTCCCGCCGAAGTCATTCGCGAGTATGAAAACCACGGCTACAAACTTGACCAGAACCCCGGATGGTGACCTTTTGTCATTTTGAGCGAAGTCGAAAAATCTAAAAGCATGAAAAAATATATAAATCTCCTGTTCCTGCTTCTCCTGCTGCCATCCTGTTACAAGCAGCAGCAATTGGATTACAGCAAATGGTACACCGTCGAGGTGGATGATGAGGATCCGCTCCCTTCCGAGGAAGTAAAGGGCCTAATGATAATGTCCTCCAACGTACGTTATTACTCCGCCAGGAACAAGGCGGACGATCCTGACGTCGGCGACCGCGACTGGGAAGTGCGCAAGAAAGGCTACTTTAAGATGGTGAACACCATGCAGCCTATGGTAATCGGTCTCCAGGAAGCCGAAATGAATCAGGTCTCAGACATCGTCGCCAACTGCAAAGGGTACGCCTATGTAGGCGTCGGCCGCACCGACGGATCACAGAAGGGGGAATCGACCTCTATCCTGTACAAGACGGATGAAATCTCGCTGGAAGACTGGGGGACGGTATGGCTGTCGCCTACACCCAATGTGGTGGGGAGCTATTTCCCTGAAATGACCGACGGACAATACGGGCACAGCCGCACCGCAACCTGGGCCGTACTCACCGCCAAGGAAAGCGGGCGCCGGTTCTTCTACATCAATACACACTTCAGCCTGTATGAGGCCTCCCAGCCCAAGGAAGTACAGGTCATATTGAATACCGTCAAAGAAAAATGCCCCGCCGGGCTTCCAACCGTCCTTTCGGCAGACTGGAACCTCGAAGAGACCGACCCGATACTGGCTCCAATACTGGAAAAATACTCCAGCGCAAGGCAGACGGCTCCCCTCACCGACAATATCGAAACTTTCCACTGGTGGGGCAGCCAGAGCACGATTTCCAAGCATCAGCACCTGGACCACATCTTCTGGTCTGGATTCGAAAAGTGCCTGCGTTTCCGCACCCTCAACATGAAATGGGAAAAACTGTGGATATCCGACCATCATCCGGTATATGCAATCTTCCAGTTCAAGACCGGCTCCACCGAAAAGCAAAAACCTGTTGCAGCCTTCGATATTCCCGCGAATCCCAAGATGGACGAAATCATCAGGTTTACGGACAAATCCACGTCGGAAGACGGCATCGAGGTATGGGAATGGAACATCGGCGGCATCGTTTCCTCAGCACAGAATCCCGAGGTGATGTTCAACACCTATGGAGACGACATCCCGGTAAGCCTCACGGTTACGGACCATTACGGCCAGAAGGCGTCTGCATCCAAGACTTTCTCCGTCGCCCTCTCGGAAGGACATGACCTCACCATAGAGTGGAGCAAGCTCTATGACGAAACCACGGACGGGAAAGGCACCGCAGTGGCAGACTGGACGGCTCCAGCAGTCACTCCTGCAGGAGACAAGATTTATGTGGCTTCCTCCGGCTATCATCTCATCGGATTCAATCCCGACGGCAGCATCTTCGGCTCCTACGACATCGGAAAACGTGAACCGTGCATCACCGACCGCGACATCCAGACACCAACACCTTCCATCGACTCCCAGGGCAATGTGTACATTCCCGTGCAATACGGCTACAGCGAAAGCGGCCACGGCGGCCTGTACTCCATCAGGCCCGACCTGTCCGGCGAAAACTGGTACCACGACACCGGGAACACATCGCAGTACCGCAATACAATTCCGACCATCGTGGGAGACTATGTCGCAGTGGTCCTGACGAACTGCGGAAACGACCTGACCAGGAACGCCGCCGTTTTCAGGCGCTCCAATGGGTCGTTGGTACAGGTACTTGAGTGTGACAAGGGCTCCTGGGGCGGTATGGCAGCGGGATACAAGGGAGAGCTCATTTATTCGACCAACAGGGGCGGCACCAAGCAGGGACGCGAGCCCAGCACCGAAACCAGCGGCGGATATCACGTGGCCGTCGTAGACGGTGCCCTGGGAAACTGGAAGACCTCAGCCAACAGCGACGCCGGCCGTAAGACCAACCTCCTCAGCATGCGCCACACCGACGGCAACGGCTACCTGGCCAAGGCCGGCCAGCCTGCTGTGGGCACCGACCATTGCGTCTATGTCTGCGCCACCAGCGACAACGAGAATATGATCTGCGCCAAGTACAATCTGGACAATTATGTGTTCGATTCGGCGCCGACGCCTCTTTGGAAGGTCGAACTGGAGACCCACTCCACCAACGGCGTCCTAGGTCTTGGCTGCGTGCTCGATGCCGACGGCAACGCCTACTTCCGCGCAGCGGAGAAGGTATTCCGCCTGAACTCAAAGACCGGCGACAAGGGCTGGGTTTACAATACGGAAGGCAACTACAACACCGGAGTTCCGGCCATCGACGCCCTGGGCTATGTGTATGTAGTCGACTACGGCGGAAACAAGCTGCTCAAGCTCTCTTCCGCGGACGGCAAACTCATTTCCTCTTTGGAACTTGAGAACCCCAGGACCAGCCCTACGATCGGGCCTGACGGAACCATCTACGTGACCGGCAGCTCATCCCAGGGTGCCATTCTATACAAGATCAAATGCCAGAAAACGACAGCCCCCGGCCCGAACTGGTCGCAGCTCGGAGGCAATCCCCAGAAGACCTGCACGCCTCCCGGTGCCAACTATTGATGATTATGAAAAAAGAATATCTAACCCCCGACACACATCTGGTTCTGATAGCCGGAACCGGACGTCCCCTTTGCGCCAGCACCAATGACCTGACGCAACTTGAAGAAAAAGACGACCTCGAAGGTTTTGGTTGGAACTATAATTAGCCGACGGTATGAAAAAGTTCAGTTTATTCGCACTTGTGCTCCTCGCAGCATGCACCCAGGAGCCGATTATCGAGCCTTCCGTTCCCGAGACCTTCAGTTTCGAGGCCAACATTTGCCAACCCTCGGATGACGCCACCAAGACCGTTCTGGGAGCAAAGAACGGTTCGTCTTATCCCAATTACTGGGCTGCCGGTGATGCCATTTCCGTGAACGGTGTCACCTCCACGGCCCTGGATGCCGGTTCCGAATACGTCGGGACCAGCAAAGCGGTATTCACGATTACTGGCGTCATCAACGCCCCGTTCAATTACGCATATCCGGCGGCATTCGTGTCCAATTACAATTCAGGGAGCGCAAGAATCACACTTCCGGCAACCCAGAACATGCAGTCAGACACTTATGATGCGTCCGCATTCGTGATGGTCGGCAGCGGCAGTTCCGGCGCACTGACCTTCAACCCCATGATGGCGGCCATCAAACTGACCGTCCCAGGCACCTACGATGCAAAGATATCGTCCATGATGTTCGAAAGCCTCGGGAGCGAGAAGGTCAGCGGACCTTTCACCACCGACTTCAGCAGCATTACCGCCGCATCCGGAGCCACTGCCAGGGTTGTCGTATATGCCCCCGGCGACGGCGTGGCCTTCGGCAACAGTATGTATGTGCTGATTCCGGCGCAGACCTATGCCAGCGGCATGCGCTTCACCGTACGGGCCACCGACGGCACGCAGATGACCTTCTCGACGAACTCTTCATTCACTGCCCTGGCCGCAAAAGTGTACACCCTCACATCCAATGCCTATACTCCGGCCCCGGACACCATTCCAGATGGCCTGATGATCATGTCGTCCAACGTCCGTTTCGCATCCGCACGAGACAAGTCCAGCAACCCCGACACAGGCGACCGCGACTGGACCAACCGCAAGAGCGCCTACTACGCCATGGTCAATTATTACCGCCCTGCGGTAATCGGCCTGCAGGAGGCACAGAAAGAGCAGGTGCAGGATATCAAGAACAATTGCAGCGGTTACGGCCACTATGGTCTTGGGCGCAAGAACGGCAAGGATATCCTTGCAGACGACAGCTACTGGGGCCTGATTCCCGGCACGCAGGACGGTGAGGAATCAAGCACCATCCTCTATCGGACAGACCTGATTACCCTCAACAGTTCAGGGACTATATGGCATTCCAACTCGCCTACGGCAGCCAATTCTTATTTCAGTGAAATGGAAGACCATGTGCCGCAGACATCGACCTGGGCCATCATGACCTACAAGCCGACGAATACGCAGTTCTTCCTTCTGAATACCCATCCAAGCATATACAGCGCTGCTCATTCCAAGGAAGTTACCCTCATCCGCAACACCATCAGCAGCAAGAATACAGGGGATCTTCCCGTCATCCTTACCGGAGACTGGAACATGGAAGAAGACGATTCTGCAATGACTCCGATAGACAATGAGTATTGGAGCGCCCGCTGGAATGCCCAGAAGACGGATTACTTCGAGACTTTCCACTGGTGGGGAACCAAGACTGAGCAGATTGACCATATATACTTTAAGCCACTCAGAACCTGCTACATGTTCCGCACGGACAAGCGTAAGTGGAACGACAAATATGTCTCCGACCACTACCCGATTTTCGCCGTGTTCGACATGAGCAGTAGCGCTCCCTCAGTGCCTGTCGCCAAATTCAATCTTCCGGCCGATGCCAGGATAGACCAGACCCTCACCTTCACCGACCGTTCCGTTTCCGCAGCCGGAATAGCCTACTGGGAGTGGGATATCGACGGAATCAGATCCAACGAACAGAATCCCCAGGTGGTCATCCAGGGCATCAAGGATAACGCTCCCGTAAGGCTGACCGTCACGGACGACAACGGTGCGACAGCCACAGCCACCAAACTCCTTAATGTGGAAAGTACGGTTGAACACCAGCTTACCGCGGAGTGGAGCAGGGTATATGATTCTACAACCGACGCTACTGCTTACTGGACGTCTCCTGCCGTAACCCGCTCCGGAGACCGGATTTATGTATCTTCCTCCGGTTATCATCTGGTCGCTTACAATGCCTCAGGCACGCAGCAGGGCAGCTTCGACATCGGCCAGTACGGTGCCGCCATCAGCGGCAGCAAGAACTGCCAGACCTGCACCCCGTCCATCGACGTTGAGGGTAATATCTATATCCCCGTGCAGTATTCCAACGGCGCCGGTGGCAACGGCGGCCTGTTCTGCCTCCGCCCGAATATGACTCAGAAGTGGTATGTGACTACCGGTGAGAATTCAACCTACCGCACACACATTCCCGCCATATTCGGAAGTTACGTGAGCGTAATAACGCGGAATGTCGACAGCGGTCTGTTCGACTCGAACATGGTTATCCTGAACCGCAGTGACGGCAGCCTCTACCAGACACTTGGCTGCGACAAGGGCTCCTACGGCGGCATGGCCGTGAGCGCCGACGGTAAACTTGTATTCGGTTCCGCCCGCGGCGGCGCTTCTTCCGGTACGGCGGCCGGCTCCGAGACATCCGGCGGCTTCAAGGTGGGTATCCTTGGTGGAAACGGCACCTGGAGTACCTCGGCAAACAGCGACTCTGGCCGTGCTACAAACTTCCTGGGCATGACTCACACTGACGGCAACGGTTACCTGACAAAGGGCTTCCAGCCTGCGATTTCTACCGTCGACGGCAGCGTATATGTATGCGCCACGACCACCAATAATAATATGATCGTCGCCCGTTATAGTCTCAGCAGTTATGTTTCCGGATCTGCTCCCACGCCCATCTGGAAGGTGGAAGTGGAAGCTGCGGCCAACAACTTCGGCCTCGGCTGTGTGCTTGACGACGACGGCAATGCCTATGTACGTGCCGCCGACAAGATATTCAAGCTTAACGCGGCCGACGGCTCGCTGGCATGGTCCCGCGACACCGGAACTGGCAACTGCGGCGTCCCCGCCATCGACAACCTGGGATACGTCTATGTTACCGACAGCGGCAAGAGGCGCATCCTGAAGCTCTCGCCTCAGGATGGTTCGCTTGTGTCACAGTTCCTGTTTGAAAACAGTCAGCCAAGGACAAGCCCTACGATCGACTATAACGGCAATATCTACGTGACCTGTACCTCTATCAATGACGGCGGTGGCGCCATCCTTTACAAGCTTACCTGTCCGAGGACGTCCGGCCCCGGAGCCAACTGGTCACAGCTCGGAGGCAACCCGATGAAGACCTGCATGGTACCAGGCGCCACGGAACCTTATAACAGCACGGGCTCTTCGCACGAAGGCTATACCCCCGTAACCATCTACTGATGAGAAAAGCTTTACTTGTTCTGGCCGGCATCCTGGCCCTGGCTGCGTGCGGAAAGCAACTTCCCTCCTTCCCGGAGGTCGGCGAGCCATACGCCATCACTCAGGGCCCGGAAGACCATTTTCTGGCCAACTATTTCGGCATCAACTCCTGGAGTCCGGACGGCCGCTATGTCTGCGTGCTGGGGACTGATTTCACCGGGAGGCTGGCCGAAGAGACCGACACGGCCACGGTGGCACTGGTCGACCTGGCAGACAGCTGCCGGTATATCCCCATCGGCCGCACCACCTGCTGGAACTTCCAGGAGGCGGCTATGTTCCACTGGATTCCCTGGGAAGACGGCCTCTGCGCCTTCAACGACTTTCGCGACGGCCGTTTCGTGACCGTGCTCCTCAACTGGAAGACCGGAGGCGAGCGCATTGTTTCGCGCCCGGTTAGCGCCGTCGACCCCACCGGCGAATGGGCCATCAGCCTGAATTACGCCCGCCTGAGGGTGTGCCGCCCCGACTACGGCTATGCCGGAGATGGTCAGGATCCGCGGCTCGATGAGGTTTGGCCCGAAGACGACGGATTGTGGCTCATAAACCTGAAGACCGGGGAAGAAAAGCTCATACTTTCCGTCGCCGACGCCAGGAGCCTGATGCCGGAAATCACCTCCAGCGACGGCCTGGCTTACTTCTGCCATACCATCATCAGTCCGGATGCAAGCAAGGTGTTTTTCCTCGCCAGGACGGTGCAGGGATTCAAGGCGCAGCTCGCCGAACGAGGCCACATTTTCTCCTGGAACACGGTGTCGCTGACAATCAACACCGACGGAACGAATCTCCGCCGCTGTTTCCCGGACGGCTGGATGGGCTCGCACTTCAACTGGAAGGACAGCGAAACCCTGACCGTGACGGCCCGGTGGGACGGCGGAGGATGCTGGGCGCATACGGTCTTTAAGGTCGGGGAGGAGGAAAACGTGCGCCACCTTGCTCCCGGAATCATGGACTGGGACGGACACTGCATTTTCTCGCCCGACGGACAATTCATCAGCAGCGAAGGCTACTGGAACAAAGACGGCTACCGCAGCTGGGTGCTCCTTCGCCTGGAGGATGAAGCAATCATATCCCTTGGGCGCTTCTTCGTTCCTGAGAAATACAAGGAACAATATTCCCGCTGCGACCTCCACGCCCGCTGGAAGCCGGACGGAAGCCAGCTGGCCTTTAACTCAGTCCACGAAGGGAGCCGTCAGGTGTATCTTAGAGACGTAAAATGGAAATGAAAAAAGTTCTACTTGCCTCATTGTGCCTCTGCGGCAGCATGATACTGTCCGCCCAGGAGGAAATCCAGCCGGACATCACGTCCGTGCGGGTCAGCGTCACCGTCAATCCGTCCGTCATAGTCGGGCCCGTCAAGCCGATGAATGCCGTCAACAACGGCCCCGCCTGGGACAGCGAACTGCAGCAGCAGGATTTCAAGTTATTGCAGATTCCTTACAGCCGCACGCACGACGCCTGTTTGGGAGAGTGCTATGGAGAGCACCTTGTCGATGTCTCCGAAATATTCCCGGATTTCGACAAAGACCCCGACTGCCCGACTTCGTACGATTTCCGGGAGACAGACCTGTATATCAAGACAATAATCGATTCAGGCAGCGAACCGTTCTACAGACTGGGTCAGTCCATAGAAAACCAGACTGCAGCAAAGTACAACATCTACCCACCGAAGGATTATAAGAAATGGGCGCGCATCTGCGAGCACATCATACGTCATTATAACGAAGGCTGGGCAGACGGTTTCCATTACGGGATAAAGTACTGGGAAATATGGAACGAGGCCGACCTGGACCAGTCTTCAGGCCGCTGGAAAACGAATCCGCGCACCTGGGGCGGCCCTATTAAAGAATTCCATAAGTTCTATGCCGTTGCAGCAAAGCACCTGAAGAAATGCTTCCCAGGGCTGAAAATCGGCGGTCCCTCCTATTGCCGCATCCAGGGCGTGAAGACCTATTTCCCTCAATTCTTCGAGTATATGCGGGACAACGGCGTCCCCATCGATTTCGTTTCCTGGCATAAATACGGCTCTGAACCGTCTGTTTACCTGATGGAGGCCGGCCTGATACGGGGATGGATGAAGGAGTACGGCTACTCCGACGCCGAGTTGATCCTGAACGAGTGGAACTACCGCAGGTTCAAGAGCGGCGATGGTTCCACCAACGAACGATACAACTATGATAACCGACGTTCCATTAAGGGCGCCGCGTTTGCCATTGCGACCATGTCTGCCCTCCAGCATGCTCCGGTTGATATGATGATGTACTACGATTTTCGACCTGCAACCACATATTGCGGTTTCTATGACATCCAGCTTTACAAGCATATGCCGCTTTATTATGCGTTTTACGCGTGGAGCAAACTTGGAGACAAGGCGTGTGAATACAAGGTTGAAGGAGGCGCCGGTGATGTTTATGCTGTCGCTTCCGTGAAGGACGGCAGGCCGGTTATTCTGCTGACTCGCTACGACGGCGACAACAACGCCTGCAACCTTGCTGAAATCACGGTTTCGGTTACAGGGAGCAAGCTCGGGAAGGCATTTTATCACCTTACCGACGATGAGCACATCTACACGGAGATTCCTCTCTTCCCGGCAGAAGACGGAACCGTCCGGGTGGAATTGAAGAACAATGCCATAGCCCTTTTGGAACTGTAATGAAAAGACTGATATCCGTTTTTGTCGCATTCCTGCTCGCCGTCCTCCCCGTCATGGCGTCATCCCCTGACGGAGGGCGTGACTGTCGTTCCCTGAACGGACGGTGGAACTATATAGTGGATCCGATGGATACTGGTATCTACAAGTACCATATGACCCTGCAGAAGCCCCATAAGCGCTTCTTTGCCGATAAGCACTTCTTTCAGGACAAGACGAAACTTGTGGAATACGACTTCGACAAGGCTCCGGAGTTAGCCGTTCCAGGAGACTGGAACACACAGTCCGAACGGCTGTATCTGTATGAAGGAACCATCTGGTATAGAATGGTTGTTGATTTCCAAAAAGTTGCGGGGCGTAGGTGGTTCCTTCATTTCGGGGCGGTCAATTACCAGTGCATGGTAGGCCTTAACAACAACATCCTCGGCACCCACAAAGGAGGCTTCACACCTTTCGAGTTTGAAGTGACCGACGTGCTGCAGGAGGGGCCGAACAGCCTTGTGGTCTGGGTGAACAACACCCGCGGCGAGTCTGAAGTTCCTACCCGGAACTTCGATTGGTGGAACTATGGCGGAATCATCCGGGACGTCACGCTCGTAGGCGTGCCGGAGGTGTTCATCAAGGACTGGAGGATGCGGTTCGACGGCAGTGAGGCTTCATTCGACGTGGTCCTCGACGGAGGCACCGGTTCCGTGACCGTCGAGATACCGGAACTTGGCATCAGAAAGAAGGCCTGCGCAGGGCGAGACGGCGTGGCACATTTCAGTATGAAGGTTTCCCCGGAACTTTGGTCGCCGGATAGCCCCAGGCTGTATGGCATTACCCTGTCCTGCGGCAGCGACCGCATCACGGACCGCATAGGATTCAGGACAGTACGGGTGGAAGGAGAAGAAATCCTCCTCAACGGTAAGCCAGTATTCCTTAAAGGGGTAGCCCTGCACGATGAATCCATCGGTATCAATCCGGGAAGGTGCAAAAACGAAGAAGATGCTAGGGCACTTCTGGCAGCGGCAAAGGACCTGGGATGCAATTTCCTGCGCCTGGCGCATTACCCTCACAGCGAAAAAATGGTGCGGCTTGCCGAAGAGATGGGCTTCCTGCTGTGGGAGGAAATTCCCTGCTACTGGAATATAGACTGGGCCTCGGAGGAAACCTACGCAAATGCCGAAAACCAGCTCCTGGAGATGATAGGGAGGGACTACAACCGCGCGGCAGTGATTATATGGTCCGTCGCCAATGAAACGCCGCACACGCCCGAAAGGCTGTCATTCCTGGGGCGTCTCATCGCCAGAACCCGGCAAGAGGACCCCAGTCGGCTTGTCAGCGCCGCCATGGAGAAGAAACTCACTGACCTGCATCATGCCGTCGTGGAAGACGATCTTATCAGCCTGACCGATATCCTGAGTATCAATCAGTACATAGGCTGGTACAACGGAACGCCTGCGGACTGCGACTCGCTAAGCTGGTCGATCCCTTCCGGCAAACCTTTGGTAATCAGCGAATTCGGGGGTGGCGCCTTGTATGGCAACCACGGAAGCGATCAGGAACTGTTTACGGAAGAATACCTGACTTTGCTGTACCGCAAGAATCTGGAGATGCTCAGCAAGCTCCCCAGTCTCCGTGGCCTCTGCCCCTGGTGCCTGAAGGATTTCCGCTCACCCAAGCGGCCTCTGACCGGAATACAGGACGACTTCAACCGCAAAGGTCTCATCGACGAGCAGGGGCGGCGGAAACAGGCATTCTTCGTGGTCAGGGATTATTATTCAGCCGTATCGAAGTGACGCCGCGCCGGACAGCGTATTCCTTGCCGTTGATATACAGCGTGTAGGGCTTATTGGAACGGACACGGACTTTCCCATTGTCGTAGATTATGTCGGTGGTGATTCCGCCGAAAGATAGCTTTTTTATTCCGTGCCGGCAGTTTTGGTGGAGATTCCACCTGACAATGGCCGCGGATGCATCGACATCGTAGAATCCGAGGACGTTCTCAATGAAGAGAGAAATTGGGCCCAGGGCAGACCAGCCGCAGAAATCGGCTTTTACTGCTTTAACGTTTTTGGTGCCCTCCTTCTTGCTGGCCGGTTCTGGCTTGGTGGGGTTGTAGCACTCCCAGATGGTATGCGGCTCATATTGGGCATACGTTTGCCACATGTGCTCAAGGATGGCTTCCGCGGTTTCGTCCGCCTCCTTGTAATAGCCGTATTTCTCAAGCGCCTTAATGCCCATATAGGCCGTGGGAAGCCACACGGAGCCCTTCCAGTAATTGCCGTCCGG
>JAILIM010000111.1 GCA_024695285.1 Bacteroidales bacterium | reverse complement strand
CACCGTAGCCGGCCGTGAGGTTGTCCAGCTCTATGTTACGGCTCCCGCGGGTGCTCTTGACAAGCCGGAGCGGGAACTCAAGGCCTTTGCCAAGACCGGCGAACTGGCTCCCGGCGAATCCCAGACTGTAGAAATGACTTTCGCGACCTACGACCTTGCTTCCTTTGACGAAAGCGCATCGGCCTTTGTCGCGGATAAGGGTACTTACAATGCCAGATTCTGCACGGATGTCCGCTCGGAGCAGGCTTCCATGGAATTCACGGTTCCTGCTCGAAAGACGTTCCCCGTTAATCAAGCTTTAGATCGTAGCAAATGAAAAATGCACTAGCCCTCCTTTCTATCCTCCTTTCTCTGCCTGCGCTGGCGACAGAGAGCAATTTCAATAGCGGCTGGACCTTCTGGTCGGAAAGGGATCAGAAACGCATCGTCGTTGACCTCCCTCACGATGCCATGCTGCATGAGCCGCGTGATCCCAATCTCCCATCAGGGGAGGCATCTGCTTATTTCCCTGGCGGCTTTTACCATTATGAAAAGCAATTGAATGTCCCGGATAGTTGGCTCAAAAAGCATGTAACCCTGCATTTTGGAGGCGTCTATCGCTACGCCAAAGTCTACGTCAACGGTAAGGAAGCCGGCGGGTGTGAGAATGGTTTTATCCCGTTTCAGGTATGTCTGGATGGTTTACTGCGGAGCGGGGAGAATACCATCCGTGTAGATGTGGACAATTCGGCTATGCCTAACTGCCGCTGGTACAGCGGAGCAGGTATCTATCGCGATGTGACTTTATCCGTTCAGGAAAAAGAGTACATTGAAGACGTAAGGATATCTACTGTGGATATCCATCCGGCAAAAGTGCTCGTCCGTACGCGTCACAATGGCGGGAAAGTGCAGGTGAAAATATGCCGGGACGGCCACGCGCTTGTATCTGCAAAAGGAGATTCCTTGGAATTGACCATCCCGAATGCCGATTTATGGACGGCCGAAACACCGTCTCTCTATACGGCCGTCATAACCTTGAAAAAGGGTTGGAGGACGTTAGAACGCAGGGAAGTGGAGTTTGGCATCCGAAAGATTACTTACGGCCCGGATGGATTGAAGATCAATGGAGAGCCGCTGCTGCTCAGAGGCGGTGCCATTCACAGCGACAATGGCGTCCTGGGGGCCTGCGACTATGAGGACGCTGCGCTGCGACGCATCTCCATTCTCAAGGCTTATGGCTTCAATGCCATCCGTTCTGCCCACAATACGGCCTCTGAAAGTATCCTTAAAGCCTGCGACCGTCTGGGCATGTACGTCATGGACGAGCTGTTTGACGGCTGGTTCCTTCCCAAGAATGAGCACGATTACGCTGAAAAATATATGGATAACTATCGGGGTGATGCGGCTGCCATTGTAGACAAGGACTTCAATCATCCTTCCGTTCTGATGTATTCCATCGGCAATGAAATCAGCGAACCGGTGCTGCCGGGAGGCATGGAGGTGGCCCATACCTTGATTGACGACCTGCATCGCCTGGATCCCGGGCGTATTGTGACAGGAGGCATCAACATCATGATACTCAGTGGAACGGCCAAGGGCTCCGGCCTGTATTACAAAGACGAATCGGCCCCGAAGAACGAAACGGCCGAGAAGTATCAGTCGGTGAACCTGAAAGCAATGTCCAGCCAGGAGTTCAACGAACTGATGCTCAAGCTTAACAAACTGATTTATAATCAGGTATTGACGGATTATGCCGATTCCGTGTGTACGCCCATCCTGGATGCGCTGGACATCGCCGGTTATAACTATGGCAATCTGCGGTATTCGATCGAAGGGGAGAAACATCCAGGACGTGTGATTGTCGGGAGCGAGACCTTCCCGCAGGATGTCGTGAAGAACTGGCGGGATTCCCAGTGTCTGCCATATCTGGTGGGTGATTTTCTGTGGTCTGCTTGGGACTATATCGGTGAAGCCGGCATCGGGGCCTGGGCCTATGGTGGAGGAGAGATAGCCCTTTCCAAGCCTTATCCCTGGCTGCTGGCCGATATCGGCATTCTGGATATACTGGGGAACCCCACGGGTGAAGCGCTTCTTGTGAAGGCGCTTTGGAATGAAGGGCCGATGGAACCGCTCATCGCCGTCCGACCCGTCCGGGAGGATGTCCCGGCAAAATCTTCCTGGCGTGGCACCAACAGTATTCCGTCATGGGGTTGGAGAGGGCAGGAAGGGCTCATTGCAGCGGTAGAAGTCTATAGCAATGCACCTTCGGTGGAACTGTTCCTCAGCGGGAAGTCGCTGGGCAGGAGGACTGTGGAGGATTATACCGCCATTTGGGAAGTTCCCTATGAGCAGGGGACGTTGGAGGCCGTGGCCATCTATC
>JAILIM010000098.1 GCA_024695285.1 Bacteroidales bacterium | reverse complement strand
ATACAGAACAATGCAAGCGTCAGCTTCCGGACCACGGCTACGCGATTTGCGGCCTGCCTGGGCGCTCCTTGCGCTCTGCGCCTTCGAGATGGCGCTCAGGCATCTTACCCTCCTGCAGGAAGGCATAGTCGCGGCGCTTGTTCCAGATGTCAATGCCCGTGAAGATTGCGGACCGCATGGACTGCGGATCGGCGATGTCGCGCCCTGCAAGTTCATAGGCCGTGCCGTGGTCCGGCGAGGTACGGACTACGGGAAGCCCGGCGGTGTAGTTCACGCCGTCCTCGAAAGACAGCGCCTTGAACGGAGCCAGGCCCTGATCGTGGTACATCGCCAGCGTAGCGTCGAAACGCTCATAGTGCCCGAGCCCGAAGAAGCCGTCGGGAGAATACGGGCCGAAGGCCAGTATCCCCTCTTCCGTGGCCTTTGCTACTGCCGGGATGATGATGTCCTGTTCCTCGGTACCGAGCAGGCCTCCGTCGCCGCTGTGGGGATTGAGACTGAGCACGGCGATGCGGGGCTGGTCGATGCCGAAATCTTCGCGCAGCGACTTATCCATAAGGCGTAACTTACTGAGTATCTTCTCCTTGGAAATGGACTTCACGACGTCTTTCAGGGGGATGTGGCCGGTCACCACCCCGAGTCTCAGCCTGTGGCTGGTCATCAGCATCGTCACGTCCGAGACGCCGAACTGCTGCTGCAGGTACTCGGTGTGGCCGGGGAAACCGAAGCCCTCGCCGGACATGGCTTTCTTGTTGATGGGGCCGGTCACCAGCACGTCTATCTGACCGGCCTTGATGTCGGCGACAGCCTTTGCCAGGGCTGTGATTGCAGCCTTGGCGGAGTCGGGCGTCGCCTGCCCGGGCTCGGCGAACACGTTCTCCGGCAGGCAGTTAAGTATGTTGATGCGCTTGGGCTTGGCGTCTGCGGCGTTGGTTATGACATTGGTGTCGAGCTGTTCGATTTCGGGAATGGTCTTCTTATAGAATCCAAACAGTTTTGAGGATCCATAGACTACCGGAGTAAAGAAGTCCAGTATCCTCGGATCCGATATCGCCTTGATGATGACTTCGTATCCTATTCCGTTCGAGTCACCCTGTGTTATTCCAACAATCGGTTTATTCTTCTGCATATTATGTATTATTATATCCTTCATCTTCGGGCAAATTAGGCTGGGAGCAGGCGGCGACGGCGAGCCTGTCGCATCGCTCGTTCTCCGGATGCCCGGCGTGCCCCTTGAGCCAGTGGAAATTGAGCTGGAAGCCGGCAGCGAGAGCGTCGAAGCGGGCCCAGAGGTCGTGGTTCTTCTTCCTCTTCCAGCCTTGGGTCACGGTGTTGACCACATACTGCGAATCGCTCCATATCTCCACCTGCGCCCCGGGCCAGCGTATGGCGGAAAGACCCTCGATGACAGCCAGCAATTCCATACGGTTGTTGGTCGTCTTGGCAAATCCCCCGCTCATTTCCCGCCGGTAACTGCCGCAGCAAAGCACGGCCCCCCAGCCGCCGGGACCGGGATTGCCGCTCGAGGCGCCGTCGGTGTAGAGGAATATGGCCGGCCGCTCGCTCATACTTTTATATCTTCGTAATTATACCCCCTCGAAAGGGCATATTTAATCAACTTTAGCCGCGCCTGAGGATCTCCCTGCAGGCTTTTGGCCTTGGCCGCCAGCAACTTATCCAGCTTTTCCGAAGCCGCGCCGGCATCTATGCTTGCCAGGGCCTCATCAATGTCGGAAGCCTCTATCCCCTTCCCTCTCAGCATATAGCGTATCTTCACCGGCCCCCATCCGTCCAGCACCGCCTTCTCCCGGGCAAATGCCCCGGCATAGCGGGCGTCATCGACGAAACCGTCGGCGACAAGGCTCTCGAGAATCTCCTCCGCTGCGGCCGCATCCCCGTCCAGTGCCTTCAGCGCCTTCTGCCTCATCTCCGCACGGCAATACTCCCGCCGGGCGCAGCGTCCCTGCAGCGAAACCAATACTTTCTTAAGGCGCTCGTCCATACTAAAAATCAAAACCGAGGGATATATACAAACCGGCGTCCTGCTCGAAGCTATGGAAACGCTCCGACCAGGTGCCGACTACCTTCACGGGCCCGACGGGCGTGCGGTATCCTATCTCAAATCCGGCACCCCACAGCGTCGGCAGTATGGTGCTGAACATATCCCCGATAGTCTTGGCTTCACGGAAATAGCCGCCGGTGGCCGTCAGGAACAGGTTCTTCGCCGGCTCCACCCTGAAGCCCAGATTGGCCACGACCACGTAGGGGTCTGCCTGATAGACATTCGTGAATCCTATGAACGGAATCTGCCGCTCGATGTAGCGGTCCGCCATCATTCCTCCCACGTAGTTCTGGTGGGCCAGAGAATAATTCGGATCAGCCGTCTTCAGTATGTTGGGTTCATCCGGGCTGCCGATCACAGCGCGAAGGTGAATGTCCGGAATCAAAGCCGCCCAGCTGCCCATAGGTATCACGGAGGCGAAGTTGAAGAATGGCTGGTGCAGCGGCTGGAACGACGGGCAGTCACGCTTCAGAAAATCGAAATCATATCCGAAGGTCATCTTCATGCCCTTCGAAGGATAATAGTTGCGGTCGTAGGTATATATCGTGCCGTTGGCGAAGAGGCCGAGATAGCCTCCGCTGGTCAGCTGCTGATACATAATATTTATGGATTCGCCGTAGCTTGTGTTGTATGGCAGGATGAAGCGGCGGTACTGTCCGCCGAGCTTTATATCCACGCTTGTCCACTTAATGTTTGAGAAGTAGAGCTTCTCGCTGTGCCCCCACCAGCGCGCCTCTGCGCCCACGCGGCTCAGGTCCGTAATCAGAGTCGATGAAACGTTCTGTACAGACGCTTCCAGATTCAGCGTCGGCAGCCAGGCCAAATCCAGCGCTCCCCTGACGGCAAGCTTCTGGTTGCGGCCCACCTTGGCGTCGATGTCCAGTTTCGCGCCGCTCAGTTTATGGGCATTAAGTCCTACATTAAAGAGGAACGAAGGCCACTCTTCCGTGTCGAAGCGCACGCCCATGCCGAACTGGTGCCTGGGCCCCTTGACGCAATTGAACACCAGCCTGTAGGGTTCCTCTTTCCCGAGGATATCATAGGTCACGGACGAGAAACAGCCGGTCGCTTCTATGATGGACATCATCCTCTCCATCTCATTCTTGTCCACGGTGTTGCCCACCTTGAAGCCTATCTTTCGCTGCAGGAAACGCGATTCAGCATTGGTCAGCCCCACGAACTCCACGCCATAGATCCTGACCGGAGTCCTGCCTATGTCAACGGCTTTCGGCGCACTCAGGTAAGGCTCGGCACCTTTCACGCTCTCCCTGACCACGGCAATCGAATCCGCCACCATGCTGGCTGCCCTGTAGCCCCTGTTGATAATGGTGTCTATCGCTTCCGTCGAGAAGCTCAGCATGTTGTAGCCGTCAAGCACGGGCTTGATGAACACGTCAGTGGAGCCTTTGTTGCGGTCGAACGAAGACTTGCCGAGCATGGTGATGAACTGCATCATGATGTCGCCGACGTTGTTGACCTGCGAATAGCTCGGATCGGCGTCGGAAAGGTCCACACCTATGACTATGTCTGCACCCATGGCGCGCGCAATGTCCACCGGGAAGTTGTTCTGCACGCCGCCGTCAACCAGCACCATGCCCTTTGTGCGCACCGGCTTGAAGAGGCCCGGTATGCTCATAGTAGAGCGCATCGCGTCCTTGATGGAGCCGGACGACCAGTTCTTCGCCTTCAGAGATATCACGTCCGCCGCCACGCAGAAGTACGGAACAGGCAGCTGGGTGAAATCGATATAGTCCTGATAACCCACGGACAGGCTGGAGAAGATGTTGTTGACGTTGAAACCGTATGCAAAGCCGGACGGGAGCGAGCTCATGAAGGAGTTCTGCCCCACTGGACCTCGCTGCCCTTCTCCAATGTATCGCACCTGGTCGTCGATACGCGTCTGGAAATCCTTCTTCGAGTAGTGGAACGGCACCGAGAAGAGGTAGGTTTCGCGGTAAAGCTTGCGGTTGTATGAATAATATGAAGGGTCGATACGGTCGGTCAGCATGGTCGTCCAGTCCTGGTGCCGCAGAAGCGAATCCATGAAATGGGAGTCGTAGCCGAGCCCGATGAGGCCGCCGATAAGTCCGCCCATGCTCGTGCCGCACACCATATCGATGGGGATATGCTGCTCTTCGAGATAACGGAGCACTCCCACGTGCGCCGCTCCCTTGGCACCCCCGCCGCTGAGTACAAGGGCCACGGTGGGGCGTTGCTGGGTGCGGTGGATGCTGTCCATACGCTCCTGCATACGGGCAATAACGGCGGCATCCGCTTTCGGATTCACGCTATCCGTCAGCAGGCCGTTTTCATAGGTCTGCGCTTTTGCGGGAAGGCACAGCAGGACGGTGCTCAGGACTGCGAGCGCTGCCCGGCAAGCATCCCGCAGGCGGCAAGTATATCCTCGCCTCTGGAAGCTCTTATCGTGCATACTATTCCGTGGTTGTTAAGACGGTTTTTGAATTCTTCCATCCGGACGTCAGGCGCGCATTCGTACGGGAAATCCGGAATCTTGTGGAAACGTATGAGGTTCACGCGGCACTCCAGCCCGCCAAGCAGGCGGATCAGGGCGTCGGCGTGCCGTTTGTCGTCGTTCCAGCCGGCAAACATGGTGTATTCGAAACTGACGCGCCGCTGGCCGGAAAAGTCGTATTGCTTCACCAGGTCCACGACATCTTTGAGCGGCCACGCCTTCTGGACGGGCATCATCTCCAGCCGCTCCTCCGGGAACGGGTTATGGAGGCTCACAGCGAGGTGGCAGCGGCTGCCGTCGAGGAATTGCTTTAATGCCGGCAGCACGCCTATGGTGCTGAGCGTCACGCGCTTGGGGCTCCAGCTGAAGCACTTTTCGTCGGTCAGGATTTCGATGGCTTTGGCCACGGCGTCCCAGTTGTCCAGCGGCTCTCCCATGCCCATGAACACGGCGTTGGTCAGCCCGTCCGCTTCCGGGATGCTGACGAACTGGTTCAGGATGTCGGCGGTGCTGAGGTTGCCGTGCCAGCCCTGGCGGCCGGTCATGCAGAACCTGCAGCCCATGCGGCAGCCGGCCTGCGAACTCACGCAGAGCGTCTTCCGGTCTTCGTCGGGAATCATGACGGCCTCGACAGTTTCACCGTTTTGCACTTGAAACAGGTACTTCACGGTGCCGTCCGACGAACGGGCCTGGCCGACGGGGGCTGATGTCCCGAGCTCGTATTTCTCCTGCAGCCGTGCCTTGGAATCGTTGGAAATATTAGTCATCCGGTCCCATGTGGCGGCGCGCTTGACATAGAGCCATTCGGCCAGCTGACGCCCCACGAAAGGCTTCAGCCCGCAGTCCACGGCAGCCGCTGCAAGCTCGTCCGGATTTTTTCCCAACAACTTTGTTTTCACATTACAAAAATAGGAATTTTTCTCTTATATTTGCCCTTGTAACTTTTAAAACCACACGTTATGGCTAAAGAAATTGAAACACAGGCCCCTGACGTCAATGCCGCCAAACTGAAGGCATTGCAGGCCACGATCGACAAGATCGAGAAAGATTTCGGAAAAGGTACGATTATGAAGCTGGGAGATCAGCCACAATGGGACGTCCAGGTGATACCGAGCGGCTCCGTTGCCCTCGACCATGCCCTGGGCATTGGTGGTTATCCCCGCGGCCGAATTATCGAAATCTACGGTCCGGAATCCAGCGGTAAGACCACTCTCGCCATCCACGCCATCGCCGAAGCCCAGAAGATGGGCGGCATCGCGGCGATGATCGATGCTGAGCACGCCTTCGACCGCAGCTACGCACAGGCTCTCGGAGTTAATCTCGAGACCCTCCTCATCTCTCAGCCCGACAACGGCGAGCAAGCCCTTGAAATCGCAGACAACCTTATCCGCAGCGGCGCCATCGACATAGTCGTGATCGACTCCGTGGCCGCCCTGACCCCCAAGGCCGAAATCGAAGGCGAAATGGGCGACAACAAAGTCGGCCTCCAGGCCCGCCTGATGAGCCAGGCCCTCCGCAAGCTGACCGCCAACATCTCCAAGACGAACACCTGCTGCATCTTCATCAACCAGTTGCGCGAGAAGATAGGCATCATGTTCGGCAATCCCGAGACCACGACCGGCGGCAACGCCCTGAAGTTCTACGCTTCCGTGCGTATCGACGTCCGCCGCACCACCCAGCTCAAGGACGGTGACGAAGCGACCGGCAACCGCACCCGCGTGAAGGTGGTCAAGAACAAGATGGCCCCTCCTTTCAAGAAGGCCGAGTTCGACATCGTCTACGGCGAAGGCATCAGCCACGTGGCCGAAATCGCCGACCTCGCAATCGAGTTCGACATCATCCACAAGAGCGGCTCCTGGTTCTCCTACAACGGCGAGAAACTCGCCCAGGGCCTCTCCAGCGTCAAGCAGCTCCTCAAAGACAACCCCGAGCTCTGCGAGGAGATCGAGGCCAAGGTCCGCGAAGCCCTCGCGGCAGTCAAGGACTGACGCTTTGCCCTTTAGACGGATTTGTAATTAAAAGAGGCCCCGGCGCGATGCCGGGGCCTCTTTCTTGTCATTCTGAGCGAAGCGAAGAATCTGAAAACCTTCGTATCACCTTCCCCGCCAGCCATCCGAACAGCAACCCGAAGACGATTCCCACGGCAAAGCCGACGCACACGTCGCCAAGGAAATGTTTCCCCACGAACACCCGGCTGATACCCACGAGCAGGGCCCAGATGCCTATTCCCCAGCCATAGCCACGGTACTTGAGGCGCGTGTCTGCCCGGAAGCCAAGCCAGGAGCATACGGCAAATCCCAGGGCATTGGCGGCGTGGGCGGAATAGAATCCATACAGCTGGCCGGGATCCTCGAGCACCCGGAGCCCCCTCTGGAGCATTTCAGCATCATAGCAGGGCCTGAGCCGTTCCACGCTGAATTTCACGAGGTTGGCAAGCTGGTCGCAAGCCGTCACGCAAAGCACGCAGGAGACTATGACCACAAGCGCCCTCTTCCATCCGAGACGGACGAAGAAAAAGGCAATCACCGTCAGGTATAGGACGATCCAGATTTCCCTTGCGGAGAACAGCTGCCACACCGCATCCATGGCCGGGAAGCCGATGGAATTAATGGCAAGAGTCACGTCCTTGTCGATATGGTGTAGATACTTGATTACTTCTGCAAAGCCTTCCATAACAGATCCTTAAGTTTATCCAGCCCCTCTCCGCTGGCAGATGAGATGAACACGTGGGGCACGCGCTTCGGGAGCTTCGGCTCTATTTCCTTTTCGATGTCCGGGTCTATGAGGTCGCACTTCGTGACGGCAAGCACGCGCTGCTTGGTGAGCAGCTCGGGATTGTAGAGCTTGAGTTCCTTCAGCAGGGTTTTGTAGCCGGCGGCTATGTCGTCTTCTTCGCAGCTCACCATAAAGAGCAGCACGGAATTGCGTTCGATATGCCTCAGGAATCGTGTGCCAATCCCCTTGCCTTCGTGGGCGCCCTCGATAATTCCGGGGATGTCGGCCATGACGAACGAACGGTCGTCGAAGTAGCGGACGATTCCGAGATTGGGCTCGAGCGTGGTGAATGCGTAGGAAGCGATCTTGGGTTTAGCCGAAGTGACCGAACTCAGGAGCGTGGATTTTCCGGCATTGGGGAAGCCCACCAGGCCCACGTCAGCAAGCAGCTTGAGCTCAAGGATATACGCCCCCTCTTCCCCGTCTTCGCCAGGCTGTGCGTAGCGGGGTGTCTGGTTGGTCGCCGTCTTGAAATGGTCGTTGCCCCAGCCTCCCTTGCCGCCCTGGCAGAGTATCTTTTCCTGTCCGTCCTCATTGAGGTCGAACAGCTGCTCGCCGCTTTCAGCATCCTTCACCACGGTCCCGACGGGTACGTCGAGGATTATGTCGGTGCCGTTCTTTCCCTTGCGGAGCGCGGAGCCGCCTTTCTCGCCGTCGTCGGCCTTGATGTGCTTGCGGTATTTGAGGTGGATCAGGGTCCAGAACTGGGCGTTGGCCCGCAGGATTACGTGCCCGCCGCGGCCGCCGTCGCCTCCGTCCGGGCCTCCCTTGGGGATGTACTTCGCCCTGTGGAGGTGCATGGAGCCCGCTCCGCCGTGCCCTGAAGCACAATAGATCTTGACGTAGTCTATGAAGTTGCTGTCTGCCATCTCAGCCCCTTTCCGTTTCAGGCCTTTGTGTATCGGCGCTCTATCTCCGCCCAGTTGAGTGTGAACATAATTCTTTTTATTTACAGTTTGCGAAGATACGCATTTTTATCATAACTCAAACTAGCCGTAGTACTCCTTGTACCAGCGGGCGAATTCCCGGAGCCCTTCGCGAAGGGTGATTTTTGGAGTGAAGCCGAAATCGCGCTCGAGGGCCGATGCGTCGGCATAGGTCGTGGGCACGTCGCCGGGCTGCATGGGCACTAGTTCCTTGTGGGCTTCGAAGTCGTAGTCTTCCGGCAGCACGCCTGCGCGCACGAGCTCTTCCTGCAGTATGCTCACGAAGTCCAGGAGGTTCTCGGGCTGGCCGCCGCCGATGTTATAGACGGCATACGGAGGGATGGGAAGGCCGTCCTCCCCTTTCCTGCGCGAGGGCGCTCCTGCCATGACGCGGACTATACCTTCCACGATATCATCCACGTAGGTAAAGTCCCTGCGGCAGTTGCCGTAGTTGTAGATCTGGATAGTCTTTCCGGCGAGGAGCTTGTTGGTGAAGCCGAAATACGCCATGTCAGGCCGTCCGGCGGGGCCATAGACGGTGAAGAAGCGGAGCCCCGTGGACGGGATGTCGTAGAGCTTGCTGTAGCAGTGCGCCATCAGTTCGTTGCTCTTCTTGGTGGCGGCATACAGGCTCACGGGATTGTCCACCCTGTCGTCGGTGCTGAACGGCACCTTCTTGTTGCCGCCGTAAACGCTGCTGGAACTGGCATACACCAGGTGCTCCACAGGATGGTGGCGGCAGGCCTCGAGGATGTTGTAGAAGCCGATGATGTTGCTTTCGATGTACACGTCGGGATTCTCGATGCTGTAGCGCACGCCTGCCTGGGCGGCAAGGTTCACCACAATGTCGAAGTGGTACTCTTCAAAGAGCTTGTCTATCAGCGCCTTGTCGGCTATGCTTCCCTTCACGAAAACGTATTTTATCCCTTCCGGTGTCGCTTTTTCCAGTTCGCGCAGGCGGTACTCCTTAAGCGAAGGGTCGTAGTAGTTGTTGAGATTGTCGATGCCCACGATGACGCCCTCTTTCATATCCTTGAAGAGGCGCTTCACCAGGTTGGAGCCTATGAATCCGGCGCTGCCGGTGACCAGTATCTTTTTCATTTCCAGCATTTTATTCCTCCGAAAACTCCCGGATCCGCTGCTCCTCGCTCCGCTTGCACACAAGGAGCCGTCCGTCCTTTTCGCTGACTATATAACCATCGAGTCCCTGAAGCACCACCTTGGCGGCGTCTTCCGCATGCACCACGCAGTCGCGGCATTCGTAGAAGCGCACCTTGCCCACGGCCGCATTCCCGTTTTCGTCCTTGGTCAGCTTGTCGAGCAGCGATGCCCAGTTGCCAAGGTCGCTCCAGCCGAAATCGGCCGGGTGGGTGAACACCAGCCCTTCCCTGGAGGCCGGCTCCATCACGGCGAAGTCGATGGAAATCTTCTCGCACTCCGGGAAAATGCCCGCCACGTCGCCGCTGGCCATTATCCTGTCCATATCGGCCGCTATGCCGGGCTTGTAGCGCCGGATGCTGGCGGAAATGGTGGGTATGTTCCACACGAAAATGCCTGCATTCCAGAGGTAGTTGCCGGCCTCAAGATACTTTTGCGCCGTCTGCAGGTCGGGTTTTTCCTTGAATTCCAGCACGCCGCAGATTACTCCTTCTGCAGAAGGGAGCGCCTCCACATAGCCGTAGCCTGTCTCCGGGCGGGAGGGCTTGATGCCTATCGTCACTATGACGTCGTGCCCTTCAGTGTAGGCGAGCGCGTTCCCGATAACCCTCCGGAATTCCACCGGGTTCAGCACCACAGCATCGGATGGAGTCACCACCACGTTGGCTTCCGGATCCTCCTGCCGTATGCACCAGCAGGCCCAGGCTATGCACGGGGCCGTGTTGCGGGCGGCAGGCTCAGCCAGGATGTGTCCGGCCGGTATGTCCGGCAGCTGCTCCCGCACAGTCTCTACGTAGTTGGCGTTGGTCACTACCCAGAAATTGCTCATGGGGCAGATGCCCTTGAAGCGGTCTACGGTCATCTGGATCAGCGTCCTGCCGCAGCCCAGGATATCGATGAACTGCTTGGGGCGTCCGGGCGTGCTCAGGGGCCAGAAACGGCTCCCGATTCCGCCCGCCATTATCACTATATGGTTGTTTCTCATTATCTTTCGTTCGGCAAATTTACGCATTCATTGCATTTCCCGCAGGCGGACGTCGATGCCCGGGAGGAGGCCCGGAAGCGCGCTTAGGTCGGTCTGCGAGAAGTGATAAGGAATCAGCACCTTGGGACGTATGGTTTCGGCAGCGCGTACGCACTGCTCCACCGTCATTGTATAGGGCTGGTTCACAGGCAAGAAGGCCACGTCGATGTCCTTCAGCTCCGCCATCTCCGGGATGTCTTCGGTGTCGCCCGCGATGTAGATGCGCAGGCCGTCGATGGTGAGCACGAAGCCGTTGTCGCGCCCTTTCGGGTGGAAATTGTTACGCCCCTCCGTGCAGTTGTAGGCCGGGACCGCATCGAGGCGGATTTCTCCTGGCAACGTGGCAGAGTCGCCGTTGGCCATGACGGTCATTTTGCCGGGGGCAATGCCGCCGGAAGCCGCGTCCTTCAGCAGTTCGGCGCATCGGGCGTTGGTCACCAGCATCGTCTTGCCGGAAGTGAGCGCCGCGATGGCATCCTTGTCGAGGTGGTCGCCGTGCTCGTGGGTTATCAGGATGACGTCGGCCTTGGGGAATTCAGCCGCGTAGTCCGTGGGCTTGCCGTATCCGCCCACCGGGTCGACGTGGATGGTAATGCCTTTGCAGCTAAGGGCCAGCGTGCCGTGCTTGATGAGGGTTATGGCCACGGGAAGGCCCCTGCGGGTGCAGAACGTCTCTACGGCATAGGTCGTCGTCGGCTTCCCAGCCCCGGTCCAGGCCAAATATCCGCCCTGGAGGTTGCAGACGGTGTAGCCGGCCCTGGCAAGCGCTTCGGCGGCCTCGGCACTGCGCCGTCCGCTACGGCAATAAATGGCAAGGGGCGTCTGAGCGGGGTATGCGGCTTCGATCCGCTGGAGGAAATCAGCGGACTTCCAGTCGACGTTGGACGCCCAGGGCAGGTGCCCCTCCGCGTATTCCTCCGGCGTGCGGACATCGATTATGGCCACTTCCGGTTTTGCACATTCGGCCTCGAATTCAGCCACGGCCTGATTGGTGTACCCCCTGCCCGAGCAGCCCAGGAACGACAGGAGGCTTGTGAGTATCGACATAAACTTCATCGCTTTATCGGCATTTTGATCGGCATTTTGCAGGCGTTCGCTTTAGTGGCATTATTTGTAGACTTTCGTTTCCTCATGCCGTAAACAAAAAGCATATAAAGTTAGTGCTTTTCCTGGAATATCCAAAACTGGTGGCATAGTATCGTCAAAAACGGCAGTTTGCGCATATAGGGGTCCAGATCCCAGTACCTCTATTCCCACCATCGCCCAATCGTTCAACATGGTTTGAAAAATTGTAGAAATGTGTTATCTTTGCCCCACACAATCATGCTCAAAAACGACAGAACCATCATTCATGTGGAGGTCAAGGACACCCATGAACATTTCTACTTTGGGTCGGCGGCCGCCATGTTCGAAGACTCCAGGGTAAAGTCATTATTAAAAATCAAGTACCAGACCTTCCGCACCAAGCGCATCACCCCCGGCAGGCCCTATGAGAACGAGTTCGTCATCGTCCGCAAAGGCAACCTGAGCACCATCGACCACAAAGTGCTGGCAGAGCTGCTTTAGAGCCGGGGCGTCTTATTTCCTCCCGCTCTTTTGCTCTCCCGATCACTCTTTTGCTCTCCAGCTCTTTTACTCTCCTGTTCGCTCTCTCGCTCTCTCGCTCTCTCGCTCTCTCACTCTCTCGCTCTCTCGCTCCCGATCTCCCGCTCTCTCGATCTCCCGCTCTCCCGCTCTCTCGATCTCCCGATCTCCCGCTCTCCCGCTCCCGGTGCTTATATCGGTCCACCGGTGCTGCATGGTTCCGTCAACATCCAAGTCAACTCTGTGGCCTTCGCCGACCATACCGGTCCACGGGTGCGGCAGGGTATGGTCAAATACGGCCGGAATTGCTTATAGGGGTACAGTCGCTTGGACCGGTATCAGCACTACGCTGTATCCAAAAGGCGGGCGGCATCGGAATATGAAATTCCGCACACCCGGGCGATCTGATGCACACCGGCACTGAAGCGGAAACGAATCTGACGGAGAGTCTCTGCCTGCTCATTGACAGATAGGTTCCTGAATGCCGTCTTCTTAAACAAGCTTTGCAAAAGGTCTGGCAGCGCACCAAGTATCACCTGGTCCCTGAAAGCCGGCAAGTTCTCATCCTCCGATTCCAGGCGCTTCCTGGCCTTGGAAGAACTGTTCAAAAAATACTGCATCCTCCTGGGATTATTGAAGATGGACTCTACCCTCTTCACGTCGACATACGACTCAGGCAGGACATAACCCGCATCCGAAATTAGCCATCCATCCGGAAGTTTCACCGCCTCACCGCTATGCAACAGGCGGATTCTTTCACGGCCGGACAAGTCCCCAAGTCGACGGCAATTAACCATCCTCCGACCGGTAACTCCGCAACCAGCGGCTCCACCGCCCGCAACCCTACTGCCAGCGACTCCACCACCATCAACGGCTCGGCTTGCTCCTCCGGGGTCGGCAGAAATGCCATCCCAGCCGGTCTGAAAGAACGCATTCCCCGTCCCCCACCGATATTGACAAGGATGCAGGCAGATATTTGCAGCCACGCAGTTCATCTGCACATAAGCCATTGCCCGTTCTATAGCCTCAAGCTCTTCTGTCGATATCTCCTTAATATCCAGACTGTTGCGACGGAGAAATTCTTTCGTGCCCCACTTGCGCCTCAGATACTTGGAATATCTGCCCTTAAAACTGTTCACAAACGCCTCCACCTCTGCCCGGGTTCCATAAAGCACAAAATGCACGTGATTGGACATAAGGATGAACACCAGCACAATAACCCTCGGCGTCAGCACCGCCTGGATTGCTACATAGTTCATCCCGGTAGCAAAATCTTCATCATCCCTGAACCACAGCCCCTCTTCCAGATGTGCCGTTGTCACCAAATAATACCTCCTCATGCCTTCTTTCGTTTTATTGTGCAGCAGCCTCGGATTATCCGGCTGGTCCGCCAACCCCGGCAGACCCCTGTCTTCCTAATCGCAGCACCGCTGCAAGAACTTTCTACAAATATAAGTAAAATGTTGACAACCTCCAAATATTTTTTCAACCGATTTCAAAAAAATGTAGATACATATATTAACTTTGCCACTTTCGCCGACCATACCTGTCCACGAGTGCTGCATGGGACGGTCAACATTCATGTATACTCAGTGACTTTCGCCGACCATACCGGTCCACAGATGCTGCAGGGTATGGTCAAATACGGCCGTTATTGCTCATAGGGGTACAGTCGCATGGACCGGTATCTGCACCAAGCTGTATCCAGCAGGCGGGCGGTCATCATAAACGGGCGTGGAAACAGGGAACAGGCCCCTTTTCCGGCAATGGGCATGGTTTTCTAAAGCGGGCACCGCTTCCGGCAATGGGCATAGCATCAGGGAACAGGCTCTGCTTCCGGCAACGGCAGAGAGTATACGCGCGTGAACAGCCTCAAGCGCCGGAGCCCGCGCGATTTCAGAAATGACCCCGTGCGATTTCAGAAATGACCCCGCGCGATTTCAGAAATAATCAGTAAATTAGCGCTATGAAAGTCAATGGCAGCAACCCCGGCAGCAACCCCGGCAGCAACCCCGGCAGCAATCCAAACTGCAGCCCCCCAAAAAACCGGAGCCGCCGAAGCGACACCCGTCAGGGCCCTCTCGTAGAGCGCCATCCCTTCGAGCCATTCCTGCCCGCGGGAGCGCGGATGCTCTTTCTGGGCAGCTTTCCGCCACAGCCGCACCGCTGGTGCATGCCATTCTACTACCCCAACTGGATTAACGACTTCTGGCGCATCATGGGGCTGATCCACTTCGGGGACAAGGACCATTTCTGCATGCCCCGGGAAAAGCGCTTTGACGAAGCAGCCATACGGCAGTTCTGTGCCGACGCCGGCCTCGCCTTCTACGACACTGCCTGCGAAGTGCGCCGCCTCCGTGACAACGCCTCCGACGCTTTCCTGGAGGTGGTCACCCCCACCGACATCCGCTCCCTTCTGGAGCGCATCCCCAACTGCCGGATGCTCATCACCACAGGCGAAAAAGCTACCGGCGTTGTCGCCGAACGCTTCGGATGCCCCGTTCCGGTTGTGGGAGCGTATGTCGATATTGACATGGCCAGCAAAGGATCCGACAGTCTGCACCACGACAGCCTTAGCAGCATGGGGCCCGGCAACCAAGATGGCGCCGGCCTTAGCATCATGGGACCCGGCAGCCAAGATGGCGCCGGCATGAACACCGTCAGGCGGCTGCGCTTCTGGAGGATGCCTTCATCGTCCCGCGCCTATCCCCTTCCACTCGAGCGCAAAGCCGAATTCTACCGCCGGCTGTTCATCTGATTACCTAAAGTATTTGCGCGGCTGCGTTCCTGGTGTCCACCTTCTCGATGATGCGTTCCAGGGTACCGGCTTCGTTGAAGATAAACGTGCGCCTGAGTGTGCCCATGACCGTTTTCCCGTACATCTTTTTCTCTCCCCAGGCGCCGAATGCCTGCAGCATCTGGGTCGATGTGTCCGAAAGCAGGCGGAACGGCAGCTCGTACTTGGCACGGAAGCCCGTGTGGGACTTGGCGCTGTCCTTGCTCACGCCCACGACGTTGTAGCCCGCCTCGGTGAGCGCGGCGTAATTGTCCCGGAAGCTGCAGGCCTCCGCCGTGCAGCCGGACGTGTTGTCTTTGGGATAGAAGTAGATGATGGTCTTCTTCCCGATAAAGTCCTCTGACCGGACGGTTTTCCCGTCCTGGTCCACCACCTCGAAGGATGGCATCTTGTCTCCAATCTTGAGCATATTGCGTTGTATCTGGTTGTGCCGTAATCGTTCAAAGGTAGGCATTTTCCAGGGGAATAGCAAATGGAGCCGAGGGTCCATTCCGGAGAAATGCTTATATTTGGGGAAAACTGTTACGATGCTTAGATTGGAAGACCGTATGATAGCGGCGGCAGATCCGTCGCAGGTGGAAGGCCTGAGCCGATTCTTCAAGACCGGCCCCGGACAGTATGGAGAAGGAGATAAGTTCCTGGGAATCAAGGTGCCCGCGACGCGCCGCATTGTCAAGGAGTGCTGGCGCGAGACAGACTGGGCCGAGATCGGGCGATGCATCGGCAGCGAGTACCACGAGGTCCGGCTGGCCGCCCTGCTGGTCCTGGTGGAAATCTTTTCGCATGCCCGTAAAGACCCGGCGCTTAGGCAGCGTTGCGTGGACTTCTACCTCGGGCATACCGACGGCATCAACAACTGGGACCTCGTAGACCTCTCTTGCTATCCACTGCTGGGTGAATGGCTGCTGCCGCAACAGGACCGCAGCCTCCTCTACAACCTTGCCCGCAACGGCCGGACCATCTGGGAGCAGCGCATCGGCATAGTTTCCACAATGGCCTTCGTGCGGAACGGGCAGCTCGCCGACACCTTTGCCATTTCCGACATTCTCCTCCACTATCCCCACGACCTCATCCACAAGGCGGTGGGCTGGCTGCTCCGCGAGGCCGGAAAACGCGACCAGGCCGCCCTGGAGGCATTCTTGCGCCCCCGCTACAGGCAGATGCCCCGCACCATGCTCCGTTACGCCATCGAGCGCTTCCCGGAGGCACTGCGGCAGGACTACCTAAACGGCAGAATCTAAACCACATTATTTGTGATATCCACTTCCGCGTATGGGGCCGGGGCTGCGGGAAGCCAGCAAGTGCGGAACCACAACCACTGCTCATACCGGTCCACTATCGCAACAGGAGATCGTCAAATACGGCCATTTTTGCTCATATGGGTACAGGTCGGTGGACCTGTAGAAGCACCTTCCCAGTGCACGAGCAGCGGTGAAAGCGGAATACGCCTGGGATATCCGTTGTTGCCCTGGATTTTATAGTTATGCACTTGGGAAACTGGCAATACACGCTCTAAAGTCGCATTGAGCACCGACAGATTCTCACTGAACGCGTTGTCTTCCAGATCGGTCAGTTTTAGTACCCGGCGCCGTCTGTCTTCGGCATCGACTTCGGGCGCTATTACTTTATAAATGTCTTCCAGATCCCTCTGAAACCGGGCTCTGTCTTTAAGCAGAATCCCCTCAGGATGCTTTAGAAAGAGGATGAAAACCGCACGCACCAGAGGCCGAAAAGGGATTTGAGTCCCTGCCGGCCCGCCCATGCGGATACAATAACTCTTATCGACATAAAGCTCTACCGGAGCCTGAGCGTCAGCTTCATTCTGCACACCCATTTTCACGAGACGCCGCTGGGCCGCCCGAACAAAAGCCAAGAGCTCCGTCGCTTCCATTCCCTCCAGCACTCCGGCATAATCGACGACAGATGATTCTCTCAGGAAATCATCTTCATTTGAGAACAGCAGCAACCAGGCAAGCTGCGCTTCTATGCCGGCATATTCGCTCATTTTATTCTTCAACAAATATAAGCAAAATGTTGACATTTACCAAATAAAATCAACATATTACTTGATATTGCATACAACAAGCGCGCTGTTTGCGGCAGATTAGAACCTAATGCCTTATCGGCCATCAGCTATAGCAAAACATTCGACAAAAGCAAACAATTACAAGCTTGTAATCGCTTTTATTTGCATCTCCCGCAAAGTACTTTTGCAAAAAGAGCGTACAATGTCAAAGGCAGGAAAGCATATTATCAGCATCGCCCCGGGTATCGGAAAGAACCGCGGGCACGTCCTATTGCCTGAAGCCGACCTGAAGATTTACCTCAACCCTGTGGAGCGCACGCTCTTCTGCCTGTTCCTCGCGCATCCGGAAGGTATCCTTGCCGACGATCTCCTTCTCCATTGGCAGGAACTCCAGTCCTTGTATGAGCACGAGTCGCTTTACGACGATCCAAACCTGAGAGACGATGCCCTGGAATCCCTCTGTGCAGAGTCCAAAAGGGTCTTCTACTCCAACATCTCACGCATTAAGAATAAGTTCGTCGCCGCCCTTGGCGCCAGGAAAGCCAGGGGTTACTATATCAAACGATATCCGAATGGCCTGTATCGTACACTCGCGACGCTGTCTCCACCTACACCTCTATCACTGCATCCGCCACAAAATCCCTGTTCTCTCCATAGCACACGTACCCCATCTGGTTACAAACCAGCTTTGTCCAGCCGATGACCGTTCCGCTGCCTCCGGCATAGTGCGTATGTCCATATAGCCAATAATCGGCCCCGTACTTTTCGATAAAGTCGTCCATATCTACCTGGAAGGCCGAATTCAGCAAGCCACCGGGATAGTTATTGAAAGCGCCCCGAACTGTAGGGCAATGATGCGTCACAACTACCCTGGTTTTTGCCGAAGACACCTCCAAAGCCTTTTTCAACCAGTCCACACAACGCTTGTGAAGTATATTTACATCATTGGCGCAGAACCGCCGTCCCTCCAGAACACCATAGCGGAAATCGTTCATTCCCCGCTGGACCTTCCAGAGGAAGATGGGATCGATCTGCGTCCAGAGCGTAGTGAAAAATAGCTCCACATCCCCCAACATCACGCTTTTGTTATTGATATAGCGCACGTTCGGACGGTATGCGTGCTCATAATCATCCAGGGTCTGAGCGATGTCGTACCCACCATAGAACTCGTGGTTGCCCGGAACGATTAACGTCTCCCGGTAATGCTCTGCACACCAATCAAAGAACGGCCGTTTCATCATCTCCAGATCCCCTAGATATGATATGTCTCCCGCCAAAACCAGAATATCACCCGCTGGCGTAAGCCCACCGCCCAACTCCAGCAGATTGCGGTTTTCTACGAACTCCAGATGCAAATCCGATGCGTATTGAATCTTCATGACCAAGTCTTTTATTATATTGAAGCGGGGGTGGGATTCGAACCCACGACTTGGAGCTTATGAAACTCCCACGCTGACCACTGCGCCACCCCGCTGAATTTGATGCAAAGTTACGCCCGATTCCGTCCTTCTGCAAATCATTGCAAGGTTTGCAACAATTTGGAAATCAGAAAGTTTATTCTATTAACAATTCTCAGGAAACGTACAAATCGTTGCAAGGTTTGCAAAGCATACGGCTCCTTTGATGAGCCATGCGATAATGCATCCCGTACACACCGGAGGCCGGAAATGAGCCCACAGGTGCCAGCGGGTGGACCGGTGGGCGCACCAGAGGGCTGGGATGAATCAGACGGGAAGAGGTCAGGGACCGATGGAAGGACAGACCGGGCCTCAAGCCCAATCACGCGATGTACCCCTCCTGGTCATAGCCTTTCTGGTGGCGGTGGAGGAGCGAGACCAGCGGGAGCAGGCGGGAATCCGGCACGTCCATCTTCCCAAAGCGTTCAAACTGAACCTGATAGCGCTCACGGCTGCCGGAGGTGGCAAGCCGCTGCTCCAGATCGGATGGGACGAAGAAGGCCGATCGCTCGGCACCCAGATAACGGTAGAACTCGGTCAAATAGATGTGGATACCCGCCAGGTCGAAATCTCCGAAATGCACATAAAAATTGGGGATGCCCTGCAGCCAGGTCACCAGATCACGCGACTGGGGGTAGCGGGAAACCAGCAGGAGGGGCGGCACGCCACCATCGCCAAACTGCTCAGCAATCTCTTCCCAAACGGCCGTCTGCCGCTCCGGGAGGCGGAAATTCTCCATGTTCTCAACGCCCACCACGATGGCGTCGGAAGGGATACGGAAGTCCCCAAAGCTACTGATATAGAGAAAACTGCCCGGGCAGGGACAGAGCAGAATCTTCCGCTCCCCCAGCCGCACGCTGAGCGGCCCCGTCACATTCACCGGGAAGCCCGGGCATGAGCGGACGGCAACCGCCTTCGAGTCCCCCACCAGTTGCACCTGCTGCGCGCGGGAATCGGCCCCCGAAAGGACATCCACCGTTTCCTCCAGCTTCTCCGGCTGCAGGCCCTTGCTCCTAAGATACACGTCAAACGCTGCCCTGGATACCACTTTCAGCGACTTCCGGCTGCCCCGGACGATGCTGGTGACTCCACCCTCGGCCAGCATTTCGTCGGCCCAGCCTGAAGGAAAACGGCTGAAAGGCACCGTCTCGCCCTGCCGCAGGGCCGCAAACAGCTGAATCAGAGATGCTCTCATTCCGCGGCCGCCTCCTTCCGGCTCAGCAGCGAGCGGATCACCGTGCGCGTCCCGTCCTTCGAAAGCAGATAGGTGTGCTTGTAATCGGCCACATTGTACGGCACGGGCGATCCGTTCACCAGATAGATGTTGCGCGCCCCGGCAAAATCCAGGATGCCGCGGACATTCCTGGGATGCAGACGGCCGATTTCGTCCATCACGCAGTGGATCCTGAAATCCGAGAACCGCCCGCTCACCCGCTCCTTGAACACATTGATAAGCATGATGTTAACCATCGCCTTCACCAGCACATCCGTGCCGTCGGAACCCACGGATGAAATCTTCTCCACCCAGCCGGTATCGTTGTCATTCTCGGTGATGCGGAACTGGAGCTGGAAGGTATCGCTGAGCGTGAGCCGGGGCCGCATCGCGTGCTCGCCCGTGAGCAGTTTCATCAGCGACAGCAGATGCCCAACGGCAGCGCTGCGGGATTCGTCACGGGAAGCCCCGGAGAAGAGGTTCACCTGCTCCAGGTCGTACCCGTGCTCATCGGCAAATTCCTTTATCCGGGACAGCAGGGTGACCATTTTATCGGCCGACGGGATAGTGCGGAGCTCGATGCTTTTCACCGCGCCGATGAAGTTCTTTTCCTTGAAATCGAAGTTGATGTCCTTGACGATGCCGGCAATCTCGGAGGAATTGCGCGACACCTCGTCCATCTCGTGGGAAATGCGCAGCAGCAGCTCC
>JAILIM010000076.1 GCA_024695285.1 Bacteroidales bacterium | reverse complement strand
CGCTGGGACAGGGCCGTCTATGAACCCGGGACGCTCGAAGTTAAGGTTTACAGCGACCGCGCCTGCTATGAAGCGGGCAAGTGCCTCTGCTCGGAAAGCGTCCGAACAGCAGGGGCACCTGCAAAGATTCAGCTCAGCGCCGACTATGAGGGCACGGAACTGATATATGTCAGGGCGGAGATACTTGACGCCGACGGCATACTTGTGCCGGACGCAGGCAACAATGTCTCGTTCTCGGTCAGTGGCCCTGCCGGGATCCTGGCCACCGACGCAGGCGACCCTACCAGCCACGCACCGTTCATGAGCTCCTCCGTGGATGCTTTCCACGGGCTCGCTTCCGCAATCCTGCACCGTACCGGCCGGGGGCGTGTCGTGGTCACTGCGACCGCCGAAGGTCTTGGCTCTTCGAAAGTGGGTTTTTCTAACGAAAAGTTGCTATATTTGTAAGTTATGCGTAAGTGTATACCAGTCCTGACCTCCATTGCAATTGCGCTGGGCATGCTTTCCTGCTCCGGCGCAGGTTCCGTGGCCCCCGGTGACGCCCCTGAGCTGCTCAGGGCCGTGCCTTCCGACGCCCTTTCGGTGGGCGTGTTCGGCAGGCTGGACAAGGGAATGGAACGCATGGTGGATTCGGCGTCCGTGCTGAGGTCGCTGGATTTCGGCAGGCTTGCCCGCAGCCGCGCAGTTATCGCCCTGTGCAATATAGGCACGATTTACCCGCTGCTTATCGTTGAGGCAGGGAAGTATGACGGCGACACCCTCGCTGCCGTGCCTTCCGTGCTCGCGCAGGCCGACTCGCTTCGCATAAGTTCCGCCTTCGTGCCGCTCGGAACGCATAACGTGTTGCTGATCAGCCCGTCTGCCACGGTGGTGACCGTTTCGGGACGTCATATTGCATCCGAATCTTCCATTCTTGACGCCCCTGATTTCGACTCCGTGCTTGAAGTGCTCGGCACGTCGGATGCTGTCATCTACCGCAACTCGGGGGCATCGAAGCTGTTCAGCACTGAATTGTGCAGCGTGCCGCGCAAAAGCCTGAATGCCTTCATGCACGACGCCTCGGAGTGGACGGTGGTTTCCGGCGACAAGGTGGATTGCGTGCAACCTGAATCCGGCAGGTATTTCTGCAATTTCCTGGAGACCCTTGGCGAAGGCCAGTCTAAACTGGCGGCTTCATGGCCTGGCGGCGCCAGCCTGGCAGTGGACATTCCCATAGAGGACCTCGCCTCCTTCCGTAAGTCCTATGAGGCCTGGAGGGATGCCAGGGTGGAGCTGGCGCAGTATCAGAAGCGTATCCAGGAGCTCGGCAAGAAGCTCGGCAAGAATCCTCTGGCATGGGAGAAGGAGCTGGGAATCAAGGAGGTGGCCTACGTGGCGGCTCCGGGTTTCCGGGTGAATATGATCCGTACATCAAAGGGTCCCAAACAGGAAGAAGTTGTTCCGAATCCCTATACGGGTTTCGTCCGCGCCCTTTTCGGTGACCTTTTCAACCCGGCCGACAGCTGTATAGTCCGCAGGGGAGAGTGGCTTCTGAGCGGCGACCGCGCCGTGCTCGACACCCTGACCCTCGGGGAAGTGAAGCCTGAGAACTGGCCGTCCAGGGCCAGGCTCGTGCTCGACACTCCCTGTGGGCGCATCACAAGTACAAAACAAAGTATCAGAATATGGAATTCCGCTCGGTAAACAAATTGCTTGAAAAAAGCATCAAGGAGAATTGGGACCGCGCAGCGTTATCCAATTATCAAGGCATTACCCTGAGCTATGGCGATGTGGCGAAACGCGTTGCATATCTTCATATATGCTTCAAGGAATGCGGCCTGCAGAAGGGTGACAAGGTTGCCCTCTGCGCCCGCAACCAGGTCAACTGGGGCGTTTGTTTCATCGCCGCGATGACCTATGGCGCCGTGCCGGTGCCGCTGCTCCACGAGTTCAAGCCCGAGAACATCCACTACCTCGTGAACCATTGCGAGGCCAAGGTGTTCTTCGTGGATGACACGATATGGGAAGGCCTTTCCGAGTCGGAGATGCCCGGCGTGCAGGTTTTCGTACAGATGTCATCATTCACCTATCTCTTCGCCAGGAGCGAAGACATGGTGCAGGCCCGCGTCCATCTCTCCGCCACAATCAAGGAAAAATACCCGCAGGGCTTCTCGAAGGAGGATGTCAACTACTATGAGGATTCCCCTGAGGAGCTTGCGCTTATCAACTATACCTCAGGCACTTCCGGCTTCTCCAAGGGCGTGATGCTGCCCTACAGGTCCCTGCTTTGCAACATTCGCCTGGCAGGGGAGACCGCCGAACCGCAGATGACCAACGAGTCGAACATGGTGGCCATGCTGCCTTCCGCCCATATGTACGGAATGATGTTCGAGTTCCTCTTTGAAATGACCATAGGCGCCCACGTGCATTTCCTGACGCGTGTGCCCAGCCCCAAGGTCATTATGAAAGCGTTCTCCGAGATCCATCCGGACGTGATTATCGCCGTGCCCCTTATCATCGAGAAGGTCTACAAGTCCCAGATCAAGCCCATAGCCGACAAGAACAAAGCCTGGCTCCGCATTCCTTTCGTGGACCAGATAGTGCTCGGGAAGATACGCGAGGGCATGATTAACGCCTTTGGCGGCAAGTTCGAGGAAGTGATTCTCGGCGGAGCCGCATTCAACCCGGAGGTTGAACAGTTCCTGCGCCGCGTGCGTTTCCCCTTCACAGTGGGTTACGGAATGACCGAGTGCGGCCCCATCATCACCTACGCTAAATGGAACAAGACCAAGCTCGGCTCCTGCGGCGTGCCGATTCCGGGCTGCCAGGTGCGTATCGATTCCCCGAACCCTGAGAAGATTCCCGGCGAGGTGCAGGTCAAGGGCGACAACGTGTTCCTCGGCTACTACAACAACCGCCAGGCGACCAAGGCGGCCTTCACCAACGACGACTGGTTCAAGACCGGAGATATGGGCGTGATGGACTGCGACGGCTACCTCTACCTGCGCGGCCGCTCCAAGTGCATGATACTCGGTCCTTCCGGCCAGAATATATACCCTGAAGAACTGGAGGCCGTCATCAACAACCTCAACTACGTGGTCGAGTCGCTCGTTATCGAAGACAACGGCGGCCTGACGGCCCTCATATACCCCGATTACGGCCAGGGCCAGTCCGCCGGCCTCGATCCGGACCAGGTCAAGGACCGCATCAATGAGATGCTTCCCGAAGTTAACAGACAGCTGCCGGTCTATGCCCAGATACGCAAGATTGAATTCCTCCCCGAGGACTTCGAACGCACCCCCAAGCGCAGCATTAAACGATACCTCTACCAGCGATGAAGAAATTTGACCAGCGATACCTTGAAATGGCCGAGATTTGGGCCAAGAATTCCTATTGCAAGCGCCGCCAGGTGGGCGCCCTGCTTGTGAAGGACAACATGATAATCTCCGACGGCTACAACGGCACCCCCTCCGGATTCGAGAATGTCTGCGAGGAGAACGGAGTCACCAAGCCCTATGTGCTCCATGCCGAAGCGAATGCCATTTCCAAGATAGCCAAGTCCGGCAACAGCAGCCTGGGCGCAACGCTATACGTGACCGCAGCCCCCTGCATAGAGTGCTCCAAGTTAATAATACAGAGCGGCATAAAGAGGGTGGTCTATAAGGATGAGTACCGTCTGACGGATGGCATCGACCTTCTCAGGAGAGCCGGAATCGAAGTGGAAAAAGTGGACTGAGATGAAGCGTTCTTCCTTTGTGATGCTCGTGCTGGGCGTGCTGCTGGGGGCCGGCGTCGTGATGACCGCCAACCGCCTTTCGGAGCACCGCCGCATGCTGAAGGTTCAGTACTCGGACTGGCGCAAGCTTAACCTGGTGCTGCAGACCGTCGATGAGAACTACGTGGACGAAGTGGATCGCGCCAAAGTCACGGAAGCGGCCGTTTCCGCAGCGCTGCAGGCCCTGGATCCGCATTCCATGTATATGCCGCCGCAGCGCCTTGAGGAGACCGAGGAAGACCTCGCGGGCAACTTTTCCGGCATAGGAATACAGTTCAACGTGCCCAACGACACCGCCGTGGTCATAGAAGTGATTCCCGGCGGGCCGGCGGAGAAGCTTGGAATGCAGCCCGGCGACCGCCTGCTGAAGGTGGACACGATCTCCATTGCCGGCGTCTCTTTCCCTCAGGACAGCATGGTCCGCCGTATGAAAGGACCTTCAGGCACTAAGGTCACCGTGACCGTCAAGCGCGGCTCCGAGGTGATACCGTTCGACATCACGCGCGCCAAGATACCCACCCATTCCGTCGATGCAGCATTCATGGTCAGCGATACCACCGCTTTCGTGCGCCTGAGCAAGTTCTCCCGCACCACCGCGGCCGAGTTCATGCAGACGGCTAAGGACCTGCAGGCACAGGGCATGAAGCACATGGTCGTGGACCTGCGCGACAACAGCGGCGGCTTCTTCGACCAGGCGCTGATGCTCAGCAACTTCTTCCTGGCGAAGAACAAGCTCATCGTGTACATGGAGGGCCTGCACCGCAAGCGTGAGGAATACCACGCCGACGGCAAGGGCTTCCTGCAGGATGTCGGCCTGACGCTGCTGGTGTCCGACGGCAGTGCTTCTTCCAGCGAAATCTTCGCCGGCGCCATGCAGGACAACGGCAGGGCGAAGCTGGTAGGGCGCCGCACCTTCGGCAAGGGCCTCGTCCAGGAACCCGTCAACTTCACCGACGGCTCCGGCATCAGGCTCACCGTGGCTCGTTTCTATACCCCTTCAGGCCGCTGCATCCAGAAGCCGTATTCCGATGACTATCAGTACGATATCTATAAACGCTACGAGAATGGCGAGATGGTGGCGGCCGACAGTATGCACGTCGACAACGGCGGAATCGTGCCCGACGTCTTCGTGCCTATCGACACCACCAAGGTCGAGTCTTTCTACATCAACTGCAACCGCAAGGCGACGCCCATGCGTTTCGCCTCCGCCTATTTCGACGGCCACCGCAGCGAGCTGCAGGCGATAGACAGCTATTCCGAATTGGTCCGATATCTGGACAGGGCAGGACTCGAAAAGGGCTTCCTGGCCTTTGCCAAGAAGCACGACGGGCTTGAGCCCACGGCCTCCGAGTGGCAGGTTGAGAAGACTTATATGATGACCCAGGTCCAGGCCCTCGTCGGCCGCTACAGCAAGCTTGGTGACAATGCCTTCTACCACCTCTACCTCAAGACAGACGACGTCTTCAAAGCCGCAATGGCGAATCTGTAGTTAATCTGCTGGGCAAGGTCTAATTATGTGGGGCAGACCTTGCCCACGAATCATGCTTTGAGGCCCTTCTGTGGCACATCGCCGGGCAAGGTCCCGGCATTCTTTTTAGACCTTGCCCGCCGGGGGAGTCCAAGGGCCTTGCCAGCAGGATGCTCAAGGCCTTGCCCGCAGGTAAAGGGCAAGTCACTAACCGCCGGGGAAAGGGCGGGACACTACCCTCCGGTGTGAGGGCGGGACCGCGCCCGCCGGGGAGCCAGAATGTGGGTTATTTCTTCGCGGCTTAGCCCGAAAGTTCTGGCCAGTTGGGGGACAGAAGTCTTCATCGTCCGATAGATATAGGGCAGGAGGCGGATCTTGCTTTGGACTGACAATCCGGATATGTCGCTTTGGAACCATCGGTTTGAGGTTTCATTGACCTGCTTGAGAAACTCTCCATCGACAAGCATTCTCCTCGGAATATCAACCAACTTCCAGGTCATTTCAGAAGAGTTCTGGGATCCTATTACTTTCAGGAAAAAAGCAAGGTCG
>JAILIM010000068.1 GCA_024695285.1 Bacteroidales bacterium | reverse complement strand
CCTCTCCCGCTACGGCGCTGGCGCCTGGGCGCCCGCCGATCCGGCCCTCGGCATCTGCATGTGCCGCCGGGTGCCCGACGCCCTCTCGGACGACCTGGGCAACCAGGCCTACATGGCCCGCTTCAGCTCCCGGAAGGACATACAGCCCTTCTTCGACTTCGTCTGCGAGAAAGCCTGAGGCGCTGCCCGCCGCCCGCTGCTTCGGGCCTATCCCTCCCACTAAGCGAGCCATTTCTTCAGGGCAACGCAGGAGGAAGTGGACGTGGTTTGACATAGGAAAGAATCCTGTTTTATGCAAGATTATGCGGATGCGCGCATTTATAAATTAAATGCTATTTTTGTGGATGTAAACTTGATATGGTATGAAAAGGATATTTGTTCTTGTCGCTGTGGCGGCGCTGGTGTGCGGATGTGTGAATAAGCCGGTTGGTCCGGATGACCCGGTGCCGGAAGACGAGCAGCTGCAGGTGACTTTCCCGGAGCCCACGGAGCAGATTACCAAGGTGAGTCTGACTGCTGCGGAGCAGGGGTATGTGGATTCAGGGAACGGCATGGCGTTCAGGTTCCTTGAGAAGATGTACGACGGGAAGAACCTGGTCCTGTCGCCTCTGAGCCTGCAGTACGCCCTCGCGATGGCTGCCAACGGTGCCCAGGGGGAGACGCTGCAGGAAATTACCGACTTCCTCGGCTACGGCAAAGATGGACTTGCAGCGCTTAACGCCTACAGCAAGAAGATGTTGGAGCAGCTGCCTGCGGTGGACCTGAATGTGACCCTGAAACTCACCGACGCCCTTTTGGTTAGCGACAAGTGTCCCTTGCTGCCGGCATTCAAGTCGACGGTGGAGCAGAACTACTACGCCGCGGTGGAAAATATGGACTTCTCCGACCCCGCCAAGGTGGCGGCCCGCATCAATGACTGGGCGTCCCGCAGCACCGACGGCTTCATAGACAAGTTGCTGGACGCTTCCGAGATTTCGCCTCTCACCGTCGCGTTCCTGATGAACGCCCTGTATTTCAAGGCAAAGTGGGCGGGAAGCGACTACGATCCAATGTTCAGGGAGGAGGGGACCGCCGCCGGTGCATTCACTCTCGCCGATGGCTCCAAGAAGACCGTTCCGTTCATGAACAATGCGGACAGCCACCGCTATGCGGAGATGGACGGCTACAAGGTCCTGGCCCTTCCGTATGCCGGAGAGAAGTTCTTCATGTACATACTTCTCCCCGACGACAACAACCTGGAAGCCCTGGTCAAAAAGCTCCCATGTATTTCCTGGCGCAAACTGATCTCATCATTCAAGACAGACGCCGAGGTGTTTGTGAAACTGCCCAAGTTCGACGTTCAAAATAAGTTCGAACTCAATGAGGCCCTGCAGGCGCTCGGTGTCCGGAAAGCATTCCAGGAGAATAAGGCCGAGTTTGGCGGCATGTTTGATCCCGCCTACACGGCCAAAATGGATTTCTGGATCGGCAAGGTGATACAGAAGGCCAAGATATCCGTGGCTGAATGGGGCACCGAAGCCGCTGCAGTGACCGTCGTGGAAATGTACGGCAAAGCCGCCCCCGCTCCCAAGCGCGTCAACTTCTACGCCGACCACCCATTCGTCTTTGTGATCGGCGAAGCCACCTCCGGCACCATCCTCTTCGAAGGAACCTACACAGGAAAATAAAAAAAGCAGGCTGAGCAAACAGCCTGCTTTTTTGTAGATAGAAAGCTCTTAGTCTTCCTCCTGCTCCTGGGCGGCGTAGTCGGCGAGGAGCTTGGTCTGGACATCACCCGGGACAGGCTGGTAGTCGGCGAACTCCATCGTGAAGGTGGCGGAGCCGGCGGTCAGCGAGCTGAGGGTGGTGGAATAGCGATAGAGCTCTGCCAGAGGCACGCGGGCCTTCAGGATAGCGAAGCCCTTGTCGGCGCCCATGTCGCCGAGCATGCCGCGGCGGTTCTGGAGGTCGGACATGACAGCTCCCTGATACTCGCTCGGGGTCATCACCTCGACGTTGTAGATAGGCTCGAGGATCTTCGGACCGGCGTTGCGGAATGCCTCACGGAAGGCGTTGCGGCCTGCGATGATGAAGGCGATTTCCTTGGAGTCCACCGGGTGCATCTTACCATCGTAAATATATACGCGGATGTCGCGCGCGTAGGAACCGGTGAGAGGGCCCTCGCTCATCTTGTCGTTGATACCCTTGAGGATAGCGGGCATGAAGCCTTCGTCGATGGCACCACCGACCACGCAGTTCACAAACTCGAGCTTGCCGCCCCATTCGAGGTCGAATTCCTGGCGGTTCTTAACCTTGAGTTCGGTATCCTTGCCGTCGATCTTGAACTTGTTGGAGAATTCCACACCTTCCTGGATAGGGCAGATGAGCATGGAAACCTCACCGAACTGACCGGCGCCGCCGGACTGCTTCTTGTGACGGTAGGTGGAGGTTGCAACTTTGGTGATGGTCTCACGGTAGGGAACCTTCGGTGCGAAGAGTTCGACGTCGAGTTTGAACTCGTTGTTCACGCGCCACTTCACAACGTTGATATGCTGCTCGCCCTGGCCGTTGAGGATGGTCTGACGGAGTTCCTTGGAGTTCTCCACGATGAAGGTGGGATCCTGGGAAGCGATCTTCTTGAGGGCGTCGCCGAGTTTCTGCTCGTCCTGCTGGACCTTTGCCTTGATGGCGCAGGTGTACTTGCTGCTGGGGAACTTGATCTTGTCATAGACCACGCCGCTGCCGATCTGGCTGAGGGTGGTGCCGCTCTTGCCGTTCTTGAGCTTTACGACGCAACCCATATCGCCTGCCTTGAGCGCGTTGACTGCAACTTTCTTGTCGCCTGCAACCGCGTAGATGGCGGAAAGACGCTCCTTGTTGCCGGATGCGGGATCTTCCACGTCAAGGCCGCTGGTGATACTGCCG
>JAILIM010000005.1 GCA_024695285.1 Bacteroidales bacterium | reverse complement strand
GCAACGGGAAAGTCGTACACGACCAGCTCCCTCTGAACTCCCCCAGGGCCGGAAGGCAGCAAGGGCAGGAGGTTGTAGCGGTGCGATGTGCTAAGCTTTCCCTTTTTTGTATTCTATCGGGATGAAATCGGAAATCGTTGTTATCGGAGGGGGAGCCTCGGGGCTGATGGCGGCTTATCACGCCGCCCGCACGCTTGTGGACGCCGGACAGGCGGCGCAGGTGACGGTGCTGGAGAAGATGCCGCGTCCGGCCCGCAAGGTGATGATCACCGGCAAGGGGCGTTGTAATTTCACGAATGTGAAGGACTGGAACGCCTTTTCGGGGCACATTCGCTCGAAGGCCAACTTCGTCAAATCCGCTTTCTATAACCTTCCCTCGCGGGCGGTCGTGGACTGGTTCGAGTCGTTCGGCCTGGAGACCGTCGTCGAGCGCGGCGACCGCGCCTTCCCGGCCTCGCATCACGCCTCCGACGTCGTCGACACGCTCGTCAACGCCTGTCTCTCGCTTGGCGTCAAAATCGAAACCGAATCCGAAGTCGTCGATTTCAGGGTGAATTCTGAATTCACCCTGAAACTGTCCGACGGACGGGAGTGGAAGTGCAGCCGCCTGATTGTGGCGACGGGCGGACTGAGCTATCCGACGACGGGCTCGACCGGCGACGGACTGCGCTGGGCGCAGGAGCTGGGACACCAGCTGGTGCCGACTTTCCCGTCGCTGACGGCACTCGTTCCTAAAGGATACAAACTCCAGGAAGACAAAGACTTGCACATTGACCGCAGCACGCCGCTGTCCGAGCTTGGACAGGCGCTCTGCGGGGTGCAGCTCAAGAATATCCAGCTCGCGCTGCGCATCGAAGGCACGGAGGTGGACAGCGAATTCGGCGACATCGACTTCACCGACGGCGGCCTGGAAGGGCCCGTCGGTTTCCAGCTCAGCCGCAAAGCTGTCAAGGCCCTCGTGAACGGCTCCCGCGTCAGCCTGCTGCTCGACCTCAAGCCGGGTGTGGACCTGACCGAGCTGACCGTGCGCGTCAAGGCACTCTGGGAAGAAATCGCCAAGGACCCGCGCTCGCGGGGCGTGCGCGAAAAGGAGCGCTGCCGCATCCTGCTGGGCAAACTGATGCCCCGTGAGCTCATCCCGGGCTTCACCGCCATGCACCCCGAGATCATCACGGTGGAGCGGCGGGGAAGAGCCGACACCAAGGTGTGGGTCAACCTGGTAAGCATCGCCAAGGCGCTGAAAGCCTGGCAGTTCGATATCGCCGGCTACGTCGGTTACGAGCGCGCGGTCGTCACGGCCGGTGGCGTCTCGACCGACGACTTCGTCGCCAAGACGATGGAGTCCCGCATCGTCCCCGGCCTCTATCTCTGCGGTGAAGTGCTCGACATTGACGCCGACACGGGCGGCTACAACCTCCAGCTTGCCTTCTCGACCGGCGCCCTGGCCGGAATCAATGCCGCAAAGTCCCTCAAACCTCATCTCGCGTATGTTTAAAACCATCAGTGATTTCTTAAGCGGGAAGGCCAGCCTGTTCATCATTCTGACCGCGGTGGTCACCTTCTTCTTTCCCCAGCTTTTTGCCTGGGTGAAGGGGGATACACAGACCATCATCCTGGGTATCATCATGCTCTCCATGGGGCTTACGCTCACGCCCCAGGATTTCAAGCTGCTGGCGCAGCGCCCGTTCGACATCCTCATCGGTGCGGCGGCGCAGTTTACGATCATGCCGCTGGTCGCGTTCTCCCTTTCCTGGCTTTTCGGCCAGGTGCCTGCGTTTGCTCCTTACAGCACTGCGATGGCCATCGGCATCATCCTCGTCGGCTGCTGCCCGGGCGGGGTGTCGAGCAATATCATGTCTTTCCTCTGCAAAGGCGATGTTGCCTACTCCGTGGGCATGACCTGCGCCTCGACGCTGCTCGCGCCCGTGCTTACGCCGCTGCTGGTGCTCGCCTTGGCGGGAGAGCGGGTGGACGTCGACGCCTGGGGCATGTTCCGCCAGATCCTCATCGTGACAATCATCCCCGTCGCCATCGGTTTCTTCCTGAACGTATGGCTGGGACATAAAGATGTGTTCCGTAAGATTCAGGGCTGCATGCCGGGCGTGTCGGTTATCTGCCTCGCCTGCATCGTGGGCGGCGTCATCACGACCGTGCACGACCCGCTGGTGGAGAACGGTATCGTGCTGTTCCTGCTCACCTTCGGGATGGTCTTCTGCCACAATACGATCGGTTATGTGCTGGGCTACCTTGTCGGCACCCTGTTCCACTTCAGCACCGCCAAGAAACGCACCATCTCCATTGAGGTGGGCATGCAGAACGCCGGCCTGGGCACCAACCTGGCCATGACCTTCTTCGTGGCCAGCAATCCGATGGCCGTCGTGCCCTGCGCCATCTCCTGCGCCTGGCACAGCATCAGCGGCACCATCCTGGCCAATATTTTCGCACACCAACAAACAAACGGGGTGCAGAACACTTGATTCTGCACCCCGAAAAGGTTTTTTACATGTTTTGGAGTGCAAAACGACCGTTTTTGCACCCCAAAACTATTTTACAGCTGGCTGTACGCCGGCGTAAAGGTGTCGCCATCGGCGGGGTTGCCGGTGCGGAAGCCCTTCATCAGCCAGCGGGAACGCTGGTCGGAGGTGCCGTGGTTGAAAGTCTCGGGCGTGGTGTAGCCACGGGCCTTCTTCTGCAGGTAGTCATCGCCGATCTTGGAGGCGACGGCCAGGCCCTCTTCGATGTCGCCCGGCTCCAGGGAATTGAACTTCCGGTTGTCGTGGCAGGCCCAGACACCGGCATAGAAATCGGCCTGCAGCTCGAGGCGCACGCTGATCTGGTTGCTTTCCTTCTCGCTGACGCGCTGCATCTGCTGGTGCGCCTTCTGGAGCGTGCCCAGCAGATACTGGACGTGGTGGCCGACCTCGTGCGCGATGACGTACGCATACGCAAAATCGCCGTCCGCACCGATCTGCTGCTTCATCGTGGAGAAGAACGAAAGGTCGATATAGACCGTCTGGTCCGCGCTGTTGTAGAACGGGCCCATCTGGGCGGAAGCGGTGCCGCTGCCGGTCTGTACGTAATCATTGTAAAGAACGAGTTTCGGCGGCACGTAGGTGCGGCCGTTCTGGGCGAAGATCTCCGTCCAGACATCTTCCGTGCCGGCCAGGATCTGCTTGGAGAAGACGGCGAGCTGCTCCTCC
>JAILIM010000108.1 GCA_024695285.1 Bacteroidales bacterium | reverse complement strand
TGTCTTGGCGGTCTGGCCGCTGGAAAGCTTCACAGTAAACTTGTCGGCCTTGGTGGAATTGGACGCATAGATATTTACGGCGTCGCCGTACTCCCACCATATCTCCTTGGTATTCTTGACGATGGTCTTTGTGTCGGGGGTATCCTCTCCGTCGACGGAACAATCTTCCATGGTGATTTCCAGGGTGACTTCTTCTCCGGAAGGGGCGGTTTCGGGGGTTTCAGTGAGGGCCTTGTCACAGGCTGCGAGGCAAACCGCTGCTGCAGCGATAGCTGCCGCAATTACAAGATTCTTTTTCATAGCTTTAAAACTCCCATTCTTCATAAGTTAAATCTTCCGTGGAGCCGTCGCCGGGGCTCACGATGCATACCATTTCCGCACTGATCGCTGCGGCCGACTCAGTCTCCGGAGTACGGTACGGGTTCTTTAGTTCCTTCATATTTTTATTAAGTTTGAATTGTCAAATTTGACAAAACGAAATGTTTTGAAGTTTCAAATTTAGCAAAAAAACCCCGTATAAACAACTCCATTCGATTTTTTCTTATCTTTGCAGTCTATGAGACCACTCAGACTTACCAACACGCTCACGCGGAGCAAGGAATTATTCAAGCCCATACACGAAGGGCACGTGGGAATGTACGTATGCGGCCCCACCGTCTACGGCGACGCCCACCTCGGCCACGCCCGCCCGGGCGTCACCTACGACGTGCTCAGCAAACTGCTGCGGCATCTCGGCTACAAAGTACGCTACGTGCGCAACATAACCGACGTCGGTCACCTTGAGCACGACGCCGACGAAGGCGAAGACAAAATAGCGAAAAAGGCCCGCCTGGAGCAGCTGGAGCCCATGGAAGTGGTGCAGACCTACACCCTCCGCTACCACGAGGCGATGCGCCTCCTCAACTGCGCCCCGCCCTCGATAGAGCCACGTGCCAGCGGACACATCGTGGAGCAGATCGAGGCCGTCAAGAAGATACTCGCCGCCGGCTATGCCTACGAATCGGGCGGCAGCATCTATTTCGACGTGCGCAAATACAACGAGCAGCACCGCTACGGCATACTCAGCGGCCGCAACCTGGACGACACCCTCGAAGGCACCCGCGCCCTCGACGGCCAGGCCGAAAAGCGCGCCCCCTACGATTTCGCGCTGTGGAAAAAGGCTGAGCCAGAGCACATTATGCGCTGGCCCTCCCCCTGGGGCGAAGGCTTCCCCGGCTGGCACCTCGAGTGCTCCTGCATGGGAGAAAAATACCTGGGCCACGAGTTCGACATCCACGGCGGCGGCATAGACTTGATGTTCCCGCACCACGAATGCGAAATCGCCCAGAACGTCGCCTCCCGAGGCACCCAGGGCGTGCATTACTGGGTCCACAACAACCTCATCACCATAGGCGGCCAGAAGATGGGCAAGAGCCTCGGCAACTTCATCACCCTGCCCGAGCTCTTCAGCGGCAGCCACCCCAAGCTCGACCGCGCCTACAGTCCTATGACCGTGCGCTTCTTCATACTCCAGGCCCACTACCGCGGCACCCTCGACTTCTCGAACGAAGCCCTTGCCGCCGCTGAAAAGGGCCTTTCCAGAGTGCTGCAGGCAGCCCGCGACCTCTATGCCATGGCCGGCCGCAAGGCTCCCGCCTGGCCCTACGGCGAAGAAGCTTTCGGAGTCGCTCCGGACAGCTGCAACGCCGAATCCAAGGAGGTACAAGCCATATTCGACGGCATCTACGACGCCCTCTGCGACGATATGAACACCCCCGTCGCCCTTGCGCACATCGCTGATGCAGTGCGCATTATCAACTCTGCAAAGGCCGGTCAGACAAAGCTGGGCAAGGGCGACATCGACACCCTCTGCCAGCTCTTCGACGACGTGGTGTTCGGCGTGCTTGGCCTCAAGGACGAGGAGACTGGCTCGGAAGGCGCCCGCAAAGTCATCGACGGCCTGATGGGAATGGTGCTCGAACAGCGCGCCGCCGCAAAGGCCGCCAAAGACTGGGCCACTTCGGACCACATCCGCGACGCCCTCAAGGCCCTCGGCATCCAGGTCAAGGACACCAAGGACGGCGCAGAGTGGACTTTGAGCGAATAATCAGCGCAGGCGCTCCAGGTTGCACATTATGAGGCGGCCTTCGTCGTCGCGAAGGTGCATCCCGTTGCCCTGGCACCACTTCCAGAACTTACATTCCGCACAGGCCTCTGTGCGGAATTTTTCGTGGTCGCGGAAGTCGGCGAAGCGCTTGTTCCAGACGTCGAGGAAATCGTCGGAGTAGATGTTGCCCTGGTCGAAGCGGGAGCGTATGCTGGTGCAGCCTGAGATGGCGCCGTCGATGCGGACGGAGCCTATCGTAATGCCGGCCTGGCAGCTGAACAGGTGGTCGCGGACCCGGCCCTCGTAGGCTCCCAGGAAGCCCTCGCAGCCGTAGCTCAGGTGGATGCGCTTCTCCTTTCGGGTAGCCGCGATGAAGTCCATCAGGGACTTGTATTCCTCCGCCGTGAGCTGCAGGTCGGGATCGGTCGCAGCGCGCCCGACGGGGAACACGGTGAATATGCGCCACTGCTTCAGGCCCAGCGAGATAAGGTATTCTTTCAGTTCGGCGAGCCGGGGGTAGTTCCTGCGGTTCACGCATGTAACCACGTCGAAGGGTATGCTTTCACCGGCGAGGCGCCTGATGGCGGCGCTTGCGTGCCTGAACGCCCCGGGGGTGCCTCGCATCCAGTCGTGGTCGTCTTCGAAGCCGTCGAGGCTGACGGTTGCCGAGCGCATGCCTGCGGCGAGCAGTTCGTCAATCTTCGCGTCCGTCATCAGCAGGCCGTTGGACACCAGGCCCCAGGGGAAGCCGAGCTTCTTTATGCGCCGGCCGCAGTCGGCGAGGTCGCGGCGCACCAGGGGCTCGCCGCCGGACAGGATAATCAGGAGCCTGCGGGGGTCGTACTCATCCTTTGTGCGTATGAGCACTTTTTCGAAGTCGGCGAAGGGCATGTCCGGATGGACTGTGGAGATTTTGCAGTCGCTCCCGCAGTGGCGGCAGTGCATGTTGCAGCGCAGGGTGCACTCCCAAAACAATTGCGTCAGGGGGTGCTGACGCGCCTGTTCCCTGACGTAACTGTTGTTGACATTGAGCGCTATGCGCTGCAGGAGATTGGGAGACGCCATCACTGGGCCTGCTGCTCTCCCGAAGGCTTTTCGCCCTCTTCTTCTCCTCCGGACTCGGCGTCCGTGGCGGCCTTGGTGTCGTCCGTAGCCTCCTCCACGGGCTCGTCATAAGGCCAGCCGCCAGGAGCGGGGCCGTAGCAAGCCGTGAAGACATTGAGGCCGAGGATAAGGCCCATAAGTCTGAAAAACAATTTTTTCATACTATCTAAGTGTTTGGGCAAATATAGGAAATTATTCCCATATTTGTATTATGAAACGAATACTCTCCGTCCTGTTTGCCCTGTGTATCATGTCCGGCGCCGCCAGTGGTGCGACAACTTCGGCTTCTCCATCTCCGCCTCGCTCGGTTTTGATTTCTAAAGTATGAAAAAGAGTGTCCTTTTTGTCTTATTATTGCTGGTTTTCGGTGCTCTGGCCGGGGCGAAGGAAATGCGCGATTCGCTGTCGGTGGACGGGCCGTACGTGCTGTACACTGAGAGCGGCGTACGGGTGATTACCGTCGACGCAGCGGGGACGATTAGCGATGAACTGTTCCCTGAGGCGCCGGAGAGCCTGGCGGTTGCCGACCATCTGGGCAGATATCCGTTCGAGGTCAGGCTGCGTCCGGTTTACCGGCAGGACTGGAAGGTTGTGGAGCAGCCGGGGAGGGTGTTCGTGATGTCGGATCCCCACGGGAGGCTCGACTGCGTGGTCAGCTTGCTCCAGGGCAACAACGTGATTGACAGCGAACTGCGCTGGTCTTTCGGGACGGACCATCTGGTCGTGATCGGGGACATTTGCGACCGGGGAGAGGACGTGGTGCAGATTTACTGGCTGTTCTACAAACTGCAGCAGGAGGCCGAAGAGGCGGGCGGCAGGGTCACTATGCTGCTCGGCAACCACGAGCCCATGGAGTTCTCCGGGGACATGCGCTACGCCGAGCCCAAGTACGGGATACTCGCCCGTGAGCTTGGGATGGAGTACCGGGAACTCTTCAGTCCTGCGTCTGAACTCGGCAGGTGGATTGCCACCTGGAACACTATAGGCCAGGTCGGACGGGACATCTACGTCCACGCCGGCCTCGGCGGGGATTTCTACCGCTGGAACCTTCCCGTGCCAGAGGTCAACGCCCAGGTGAGCAAGGCCATCTTCATGCGGAACAAAGAGCGCAAGGCCCTTTCCGACACGCTGAACTTCCTTTACGGCAGGAACGGACCAATCTGGTACCGTGGGCTAGTGATCAAGAGCAAGAAATACAGTCCCATCCAAAGGGACACGCTGGACTTGATCCGCGCGCGCTACGGGGTGGAGCATATCATAGTCGGGCACACCATCTTCAGGGATGTCAGCACCTTCCTGGACGGCACGGTAATTGACGTGAATGTGGACAACCGTGTCAACCAGCGGAAACACCGCGGCCGCGCCCTGCTGATCGAGGGTGACCGCTATTTCGTCGTGGGCGACAGGGGGAAGAAACGTGAATTTAAGCAGTAAGTGACTATGAACAAGAACATTCCGAAATACGTTATTTCTTTTATCCTGGCCGGCGTGCTGGTCTATTTCGCCTTCAGGGGCGTGGACTGGACGGCGTTCTGGCAGGGTCTCGGGCAGACGAGGTGGGCCTGGGTGGCTCTTTTCGTGGTGTTTTCCCTGCTTGCGCTCGTGCTGCGCGAGGAGAGGTGGCGGGCCCTGATACGGCCGTTCGACCCTGAGGTTAAGCGGCTGGACGTGTGGGATTCGGTCAACGTGGGCAACGTGGTCAACGTGGTGCTGCCGGGGGCCGGGGAGTTCGTGCGCTGCGGGTATGTGTCGCGCAGGGGGATCAGCTACGACAAGGCACTCGGGACGATAGTGTGCGAACGTGTGTGTGACCTTGTGGCCATACTGCTGCTGTTCGCGGCGGCGCTTATCGGTGGATGGGAGAAGTTCGGAAACTTTTTCGTGCAACAGATATGGGAGCCGCTCGCAGGGGGGCTTCAGTTTTCGTTGTGGTGGATTATCGGAGGCGTCGTGGCACTGATTGCAGGAGGGATATGGGCCATTTTCCACTGGAGCGGCAGCAACAAGTTCTGCGGCAAGGTCGCAGGCTGGATACGTGGGCTCGGAGCGGGGTTCGCCAGCATTTCGAAGATGGAGCGGAAGTGGCCGTTCATACTGCACACGGTGGGCATCTGGACAATGTACGTGCTGATGTGCTGGGCCGGCTTCAAGGCGCTTCCGATGCTGGATTCGCTGACTATCGTGGACGCGCTGTTCATTTCGGCGGTCGGGAATATCGCCTCGGTGATTCCGGTGCCCGGCGGCATCGGCGCCTACCACTACCTGGTTGCGCTGACGCTCCAGAGCATCTACGCCGCCAGCTGGGAGACCGGCATCCTATACGCCACCCTCTGCCACGAAACGCACGCCATCTTGATAATCGTGCTCGGAATCATATCCTACGTGCGGCTCACGCTGAGAAAGAAAGCGTAGGCGGCCGGAGCGAGTCGCGCAGGTCGCGCGGCGCGGGCGCTACGTTTTTCCGAAAAATTGCTATCTTTGCAGTCCCAAATGGTTCCGTAGCTCAGTTGGATAGAGCAACAGCCTTCTAAGCTGTGGGTCGCGCGTTCGAGTCGCGCCGGGATCACGCAAGCCAATGCGCTTATAATCAGCGCGTTGGCTTTTCTTTTTAACGGCACCCGCTGCTATATATACTGTAATATAAAACTTGTATTTTAATAATATTTGAGTATATCTGCCTATTCATAGGTAATACCTGTGCACAGATTGTTTATTTTCGCACCGTTTGTGAAGTCCGCAGCGGAGATACTAATTCAGGAGACTCCGGCGTCTATCGCTCAAGCCGTCTTTCCGTCCGCCTCGTGAGGAGCGTCGAATAGCCGGAACACTCTCACTAAACGGGTTTACGCCGCTTCCGTGACAATTGAAGGCAGCACCGAAATCAACCGTGACCGTATCTACCCGTCCATTGCATGGGAGGGGTAGCTACGAAATCGCCCCAAAACGTGCCCGCCCCTCCCATCAAAAAGCACAGTGGGCACGGTGTGGAACGCTCGACAGCTACGGTTTACCACTTTCGGGCTAGTGACAGACCTTCTTGCGTGGCGGCGGCAATCTTCGCCTCCATCTCTTCGGGTGTGCTGTAATCCATGTTCTGCGCTGAGATGGTGGTGATTTCACCGAGGTTCCAGAGGCTTCCGAGGGCTTTCAGGTAGGGCGTTGCCTGTTCACGGGAATCGCCGGTCGGGATATCCATTCCGCGGGTCGTGATGTACAGCACTTTTGGTGCCTTGCAGAGGCCGATGCAGGTCTTGCCTGTGTCCGTGAAGGTGATGTCGAAAAGTGATGTCTGCTCGAAGAAACACTTTAGCGCCGCGGGGAAACTCATGTCCCAGAAGGGGGCGGCGATAAGGATGCGGTCGGCGCTGGCGATGGCTTTAGCCGCTTCCCTGGCCCAGGAAGGCACTTCACCTTGGCTGCGTTCCGCGTAAAGCCGGGGATTCAGCGGGACGATGTCCATCTGAGGTAAGTCGAATCGAGTTATTGTGTACCGCTTGCCGAGGGCGGTGATTATAGGTTCCGCTATCCTGAGTGTCCTGGAGTCCGCTTCACGTACGCAGGCATTGATTACTATAAGTTTCTTCATTGCTGTCGTTCTTTGCCGTAAATATACTCAATTGCATGAAGATATCTTATATTTGCAGTACAAAAAAACAATTATGCGTGCAGTGATTCAAAGAGTTTCCGAAGCTTCCGTGACCATTGACGGGAGTGTCAAGTCAGCCATAGGCGCCGGGCTGCTGGTGCTGCTGGGGATAGGCCACGAGGATGACGGCTCGGACATCGACTACCTTGTCAAGAAAATCTCCGGCCTGCGTATCTTCAACGACGACGACGGGGTTATGAACCTCAGCGTGCTTGACGTCGGCGGGGACGTGATAGTGGTCAGTCAGTTCACCCTTATGGCCGTGACCAGGAAAGGCAACCGCCCGTCGTACATCCAAGCCGCCGGTCATGAGAAGGCCGTTCCGCTCTATGAGGAATTCTGCAGCCGCCTGTCGCTGGCGCTCGGCAAGCCCGTCGGCACAGGCATATTCGGCGCCGACATGAAGGTATCCCTTGTCAACGACGGCCCCGTGACAATCTGCATCGATTCGAAGGAGAGATAGCTACCGCACACCTATTTTATTTGCAGAAAAGGAAGCAATATGAAAAGAAACTATTCGAAGGCCGCAAGCATGGCGATAATCGCTGTGATATACGGGATTGCCATAGCCGTCGGCATACTCACTTTCGACAAGGCGGCGGCGCTGGTGCTGGAGAACAAACCCGGCTACGCAGATTACCGAAAAAGCACGAGGATACTGATCTGAGGCCAATAAGGTAATGCAGCAAAAACTGCGGTATTCTCAATAATAATCATTAAACTTGCAGTATGAAGCGGTTCACGTCATTCGCCTTTGCAGCATGCCTCCTGATGTTCGCATCCCAGCGGGCTTCGGCGCAGTTCTTCAACCATCTCTCGATCGGTATAACAGCGGGACTGGACGGCGCCGGCCTGGAGCTTGCCGCGCCCATCGGTAACCAGTTCCAGCTCAGGGCCGGTTATTCCACCCTGTCGCCCATATATAAGTACAAAAGGCACTTCTACCTGGAAGGGCTGGACGTCAACGGCATGTCCGACCTGGATGCGGAAGTCCTTGCCGACCTTGGCGGCGCCAACCTGCTGGCCGACTGGCATCCCGGAGGCGGAGTATTCTTCCTCACTGCGGGATTATATGCTAGCAAGTCCTCAATAATCACCGTAAGGAACATAGCGCCTTTCCTGGAAAAGGAGGACTGGGGCAAACTTGGAGTCGTAGCCGGCGACAAGATGATTGTGACCGACGACAACGGTTTCGTCAACATCAACCTCGACGTCTGGCCCGTCCGCCCGTATGCAGGTCTCGGCATTGGCAACGCCGTACGGCCCGACAAGCGCATCTCCTTCCTTTTTGAATTCGGGGCCTGCTACACCGGTGGGTACTTCATACATACCTACGGCGAAAACACCGCCACCTTCGAAAGGGGCACACTTACCATCACTTCCACCGATGTAGGAAACGAAGACATGGGAATCATCGACTATCTGTCCACCTTCCCCGTGCTGCCCCTGCTTAAATTCGGACTGTTTGTAAGATTAATATAAAACGATATGAAAAGATTTCTGTTTCTGACAGCCTTTGCTGCGGTGCTGTGTATGTCCTGCATAAAGCATCCCGTGGATCCCGTCCCGGAAGACGAATCTATCGAATACAACTATAGCGAGCCCAAATTTGAGGCGCCCGCCAACCAGCTGAACCATTTCAGCGCGTACATCGACCCTGCCCTTTCCCAGGAAGGCATGAAGAATCCCGCCGGAGAAGCCGACAAGATTATTGACATAACCCTGCCTCCAGGCCTCACCGGCATCGTGGAATTCGAGAAAGCCGGTCCCCAGGCAATAGACTTTCAATATGTAGGCAGCAAGGCCTCAGCAGGAGTCACATTCCAAACGACCGGTGCATTCCAGTTCCTCACGATAACCGGAATCGACGGGGATCAAATCTCAATGAGCGCCAAAGTCGATGGTGCAGATGTAAACCTCAACGGCACAGTACGCCCGGAGCCGGAATATTCATGCTACAGACAGGATGTCTGTCGCAACTGGCTGATCGAAGAGACTATTCTTGAGGTAAGAGGAGAAGGCGTCAGTCAACAATTGGGAGCGGGCGTAAAATACAATGGTTGCAATCTGCATGCAATAACAGAAGAAATCAGTGAGAAATACGGTCTAAAGATAGATCCACTCGACCCCTCATACGACATCAGGAAAATTATGATAGACCCCTCCGGCAAGTTTGGTATTATTTTCCAGGGGGCAGCTCCATATTATGGCGATTACACCCTCAAGGGAACCGCAATGACTTATAATCTTCCCCATGGCGAACAACCACAATTTGCCGGAACAGCCACAGGAAAACTCACGTCAACCAACGGCTATGGCCGCCTGGAAATCAAAGCAGACATTTCAGAAAACACCGGCAAGAAATATTACGTCGGTGTCATATTCAAAATGAAAAGCGATTCCAGGAAATAAGCTAGCCTGCGCTGTTGATTACGACAAAAACGGTGGCCTCGCGACCACCGTTTCTTCAAAAACCGCTGCTGTTACTTGACGTAACTCAGACCGGTGATCTTGCTGGTGTAGTTGGAGTTGATAAAACCGATGTAGGTCATGAAATTATCTGAATCAATCTCAAACATCTCATGACTGCCACCGGAGTTATACACGCCAAGCCGGCCGCCGACCTTTACGTCAGATACGTGGTTGAACTTGTTGATATAGCCTCCTATCAAGCCGCTGAAACGACGGTTGCTGTTTTGGCTGGGGTCGATACCGGAAATGATGGTGGCCGTGTTGGCGACGCGGTCTCCACCCTCCAGATAACAGGTGTCGTCTCCCATAAGGGCAATAAGGCCTCCGGTAGTTGTCTTGGCATCAGTCGTCGTCAGGTCGCCGTTGTTCTGGCAGTCAATGACTCCGGACTGGGCGCTCAGGTTACAGACAATCTGGCCGATGCGCCCGTTCTCGACGGTGTTGTACTGCGAAGCGTTGTTGGTGCAGCCCTTGATGATGGTACCGTAATTTGCAGTTGCGGTAATACCCGAGCAGCGGCCCAGCTTGGCCGTAATCGCGCCGTTGTTCACACAGTCCGTGATGCGTACACGGGAATCGTTCTTGGCGTTCGTGCAGAATCCTGCGATTCCTCCGTACATAGCGCCGGTGGCACCGTTTGCCAGGTTGGAGCCACCGTCGGCATTGACAGTGAGATTGACCGTGCAGTCCTTAATGTCGCAGTCGAGAATGCCTTCCGTGCCGCTGACGGTACTGAAAGCGAAACCGGCGATGCCGCCGATGGCGAAGCGTTTGCCGGTCACCGACGCTCCGGAAGAAGTGACCTTTCCGGTGACCTGCACATTCTCGATCGTGCTGCTGTTGGCGGTGCCTGCAACGATTGCCGCATCCGCGGTGCCGCTTGCAGAGAAGGTCATGTCAGCCTCGACGGTGAAATTCTTCAGCGTGGCCTTATACACATATCCAAAGAGACCCCAGGTGCGGCCGTCAGAAACATCGACCGTGTATTTAAAGCTCCTCAGGGTATGGCCGGCGCCGTCGAACACGCCGCTGAACACAGGTCCCTGTGCGGCGGATGCGTTGTTGCCGTTACCTGAGCTCGTCGCATAGCCCACGGGAGTCCAGGAGTCCAGGACAGAGAAATCGATGTCGGAAGTCAGGGTGACATTGGCCTTGGCGGCCGCCTGGTCCCCATCGTTGACACGCGCGGCGAAAGCCGCGAATTCGGCAGCGGTGCCAATACTGATGTTTTCCTGCTCTTCCTGCTGTCCGCCGGATCCGCCTTCACCCTGCATGTCAGTGACGTCATAAGGATTGGCGATAGCATAACGGGCGGCCTTGAGGGCTATAGGGGCACTTGCATCGGTAACTGCCGTCGTGCCTGCCGCGGTGGAATTGTAGCGGAAACTGTTCGCATCCATGGTGACATTCCCATTGAAGGGGCCGATAATAGTCTCGAAGACCGTGCAGGAGGCACCATAGCGCGCAAGGCCGTAATCCATGTGATAACCGTCACGGGTGAGGTTCATGTCGTTGTTCAGGCCTGATGTACGCAGGTTCTGGAGCATGGCTCCGGTAGAGATAATGCCGTCAAAGGCGCATTCATTCATCACAGCCTGTCCCTGTGTGGCAATGCACGACCACATTTCAGCGGTATTGGTGAAAGGCTTTGTCACGTTCTGAGCCTTCGAGAGGTCATGATAGGCCTGCGAGAGGATATAATAAAACTTCGGTGATGCGCCAACTGAAGTCTGCGCCTCTTTCACTTTTTGCACAAGCCCGTCGATAGCAGCCTTCTCATCGGTGGTCCATCCCCAGGCCAGCTGCCTTCCGGTGTGTTCCTGGATTGTCACGATATCGAATTTTGCGCTTATGGCCACCTGTGAAAGGCTCTTGCCCGTGATGTCGGTCCAGGAGGTCTGGCCTGGATTGCAGAGGTAGCAATGGTAATCCGTGGAGCTTGACCATCCGCTGTTGTATTCGGGAATGGTCCTGCCGCCGTAGTACATATGCACAAGCTGTATCTTGTCGAGTCCGGCAGCTTTAAGGATGCCGGGGAGATGCTCTACGGCGTCCTTGGTGAAACTGTTGCCTATGAAGAAGATCCTGAAATCGGCTTCGGCGTTCAGGTCGGGATCCGGCTGCTCCTCGCCTGTCTGGATCAGATAAGTTATATTGTTGAAATGCCCGCCGGCACCGGTGGAGTTAGTCGTGCCAAGATAGGCAACCTTGCCCGATTCCGGGTAAAGATCGTATTCGTAGTTGCCGTTGTTGTACTTGCCCACCTTTCCGCCGGCCACACCGCCTTCCCAGGTCGTGACGGAATTTATATAGCCGAAGAACACGCCGCGGAACTGGCTGTCGGTGATGATTTCGCCATAATTCTCGCAATCGGTGAAAGGACCGGCGTTGCTGGGCAGTGAAAGCAGTCCGCCGCAACGGCCGGAAGTGGTGGAAACCAGATTGCCGTAGTTCTTGCAGGAGCTCATCGTGGAGTTGTTCGCAATGTAGCAGACGATATTGCCCAGACGGGAGCCGTCTGGCTTGGGCATCGTATTGAGCTGGTTGCCGCGGTTCTCGCAGCCGATGATGTCGGTGCTGCAGTTGGCGGCGGCAATGATACCGGCCGTACGTCCGGCCTGGGAGGTCATGTCGCCATAATTGTTGCAGGACGAAATTGTGTTGCGGAAAGTGCTGCCACTCGGGGCATTGGTAAAGCCCACGATGCCGGCCATATGGATGCCGGTCGCACCTGCATTCAGGTTTTCTGTGTTCGTTGCTGTCATGGCGCCGTAGTTATGCACGCTGTCCACGGTGCAGCCACGGTTCTTGGAGTACATTCCTCCGACGAGGGCCATGTGCACCAGGCCGGTCGCGCTGCCGGCGTAAGTCATAGGCGCGTAGCTGGTCACGTCGCGCACGTCGGCGTCATAGAGCACGCCTGCAACCAGGCCGGCGCTCACGGATGCGGAAGTATTCACAGTCAGCGAACAGTTGTCTTCGATGACGAAGTTCTGGACTATCGCGCCTTCGCCGAGGCAGCCGAAGAGGCCCCAGTGGCGGCCCGTCTCCGTCTCGTTGCAGACGATGTGCAGGTTCTTGATGTGATGGGCGTTGCCGTCGAACTTGCCCGTAAAGGCGTGACCTTCCGTCACTGCGGGAATATAGCTGTTCCAGGGGGCGGTGGCGAATCCCACGGGAGTCCAGGACGAGACTTCGGAAAAATCGATATCCGCAAGAAGGTTCACCCAGCCCTGTTCATTTTCCCACTGGATAGTGGGGGCTCCGGAGTTCACGGCTGCGGCAAATGCGGCGAAATCCGCAGCATCCGCAATACCGTTCACCTTCCAGGTCACAGCCGGCATACCGCGCAGCTGGCCGGCTTCCAGGGTACGGGCGCTGGTGTTACGCGTCATTATATCTCCGTTCTGGTCGGTCACGGTCACCTTGAAACCTGAGGGATACTCGCCTGCGGGAACGGGCAGGTAGAGCACAAGAGGCTCGGCAAGGCTGATGTCGCAGTTGACGGTAAGAGCCTTGTCCGCATCGGCGCTGGAAATGCCCGTGAGCTTGAGCGTCGAGTAGTCGATGGAGAAGTCTCCGGCAATCTGCTCACCGCCGAGACCGGCCACCACAACCTTTTTAACTACAGTTTCAGAGGTGCCCACAACCGTCACTTTCAGCATTGCCGTCAGCGAGGAGAACTGCAGCTGGCCCGCAGTCTCGGAACGGCCGCCCAATATAACGGTCTGGGAATCAGCGCTTCGCTCCGAGGGTAACGTCAGTGTCTGGGCATCTTTGTAGATGGAAGCAGGATACACTCCCTCATAGGGCGTTGACACCACCTGGCCGAAGGAGAAGCGGCCGACGGCAGAATCCTCAGTCAGGGGCGACGAGGTCACGCCGTTGACAGCGATAGCATCGCCTGCCGTCCAACTCACCTTGACGCCATCGATGGCCGTCCGGGTTTCAAGCGCCGGAAGGGATACGCTGATGACATTCTTGTCGTCCGGCTGAAGCATTTCCTGTGTGCAACCAGGCAACAGGGCGGCGCAGAAGGCCGCAATGATAATGAATAATACTGGCTTTTTCATATTTATACTATTTTGCTCGTATCAATAAATAGGACATACAACTTCTTTCGCCGTTACTGTCGGAAGGGCGGTTGACTACGGAACCTTGTCCTGAGGATGGATTCCACAACCACATGGTGGTGGATCCGCCGCCGTCGAAGCGGGTAGCCGACGAACCGCCGAGCTTCTTCGAAATACGGTATATTTCATAAGCTTTCAAGCCCATGGAATACCAGCCCTGACGGCCATCAACGAGTACCAGCCACAGTTTCCTGCCGTCCTCGCTGACAACCGGCCAGGTCATCGGATCGTAACGCAGATGAAGGGCGGATGACGAACCTATGGAAGATGTCCGGTCATTACCGTCTTTCATAATTTCATACATGGTTGACCCCTGTGCGGCGATGGGCTTTGAAGCGTCTCCTTCTATAGAGATATCACATCTTAATTCAACAATGTCGCCTACCTTCACCGAAGAAGCCCACGAGTCGGCTACTGTTCCGGAAAGGGCAATGCCGACTTGATCCGCAGACGTTAAATACGGCAGGCTCGAAAGCAACTGCTTACGGCCGTCATAAATAGACTGCACCGTGGCTGAATAATAGCCGCAGTTGACCTTCATAGGCGAGTCATCGTATTTGCAGACAACATACAGCACGTTCGAAGCCAGAGAATTGACTAACTTGGTATTCGAAGGATGCGGCAACTTCACGTATCGCGACGTGTACAGGTTCACGGGCGCCACGGCGGGCGAAGCGTGCCTCAGCGTCGTATCGTTGATGCTATAGTAAGGATATTCAGTCCCCGCGTGACGCAAAGTTCCGGTGAAAACCTTCTTGCCGCAGGAGGCCGAGCCATCCGCAAAGACCGTAAGGCCCCATCTGTGGTTTGAAAGCGAAGTCACCACGGACGGATTGTTGATATACAGCGGTTCTCCGTTTTCGACGTGGAAGCCACGCAGGATGCCTGCTGCAGAATCGAAGAAACCGAGATTGATGCCGGCGATAATGTTGTCTCCGGCATTCCGCTTGCGCGTGCAGAGCTTGGACAGGGTTTCGCGAAGCACGAATCCGGCATACAGGTGGTCGTTGTCCCGTCCGTTCGGATTGGGGATTATATCATCGGCCAGGGCGGTGGTGACCTCGACCGCCGGGTTCGTCAGGTCGACTTCCAGCACGTGCATATGACGGGGAACATTCTTGAACTTGCAGTGGCGGTAGACGGCACCGGCAGCAAGCGTACGGCTTTCCAGCACATCCCAGTCGTAATAACTGTCGGCCGTCCAGTCCACGCTGTTCTCTTCCGGCTTGAAGCAATTGGTATAATCCTGGCGGACGGCATTGTAGAAATTGGATACGGGGGCCTGCTGAGGATTGCCTGCATACGTATCATAGTCACCCACCCGGCCGTTTCCGGTGTTGCTGGTGAAGGAAGCAGCCGTCTTGTTGTAGCAGCAGCCCCAGGCAGGACCGTAATTGCCGTCGAAGCGGCCGATAATCGCGCCGTTGTTGACGCAATAGCTGACGACGCCGGTACTGTAGCCCGCAAGGCCACCCTGCTGGCAGGCAAGCGGAACAATGACGTCGCCGTTGTTGGTGCATGCGTCCGCATCGCTGCCGCCTATGGTGGATTCAGGAGAATTATAGCCCGCAAGTCCGCCGATAATCAGCCCGTTACCCTGCGCACTGCTGCCCTCGACGCTCAGGTCGGCATTGTTGGTCACGGAATGCATGGTCACGCCCTTGGCGTAGCCCACGATACCGCCTGCACGAAGTTTGGCCGGGTTGCCGTAAAAGACGACACGGCTGTTGCTGTCTCCGAAAACAAGGTTGCTGATACTCACGTTGTTCGCATTGCCGAAAAGGCCGGCGTGCGGATACTTCTCCGCATCTACCCGCCAGTTGACACCATAGATACGGTGTCCCATTCCGTCAATATCGCAGCTGAGCGCGCGCTGATCCGTGCCGATCGGCACCCACTCGCTGACGGATGAAGCGTCGATGTCGCGGAGTATCTGCACAGTCCCGCCGCTTTGCCATTGGGCAAGGCTGCCACCGCTGTTCACCGCCTGCGCGAAAGCGAGCAAATCCTCTATACTGTTTATCCCCGTCCACTCAGGGGCATCGGTATAGATAATATTGCCCGCCGTCACATTCGTAGCGGATGAATTATGATAACCAACATAATCGAAATAATTGTTCGCATTGACACCGACCATCTGGTAGGAACCTCCGTTGTAGCTTCCTACGTCGCCTGCGGCGATACAGGCCTTGAAACTGGCGGCAAGGTTGCACTGTTGGAAGAAAGTGCCGCGATAAGTCGTCTCGTCGGTAATGACGCGGCCGTAGTTCGCACAGTTTTCAAAGCGGTTGTTCTTGTTGTTGACGAGGCTCACCACGCCGCCTGCGCGGGCCTTGGTGGCACAGATGACATCTGCATAATTGACACATCCGACAAGTGCCGAACCGTCACCGGTGATGCATGTGATATTTGCTATGCGCCCGCCGCCGGATACCGTGAAAGCATTATGGTTGTCTCCATGGTTTTCACAAGATTCGATAAGCGTATAACGATTGGCTGCGGCAACGATTCCCGCACTGCGGCATACTGTCGTTTCCAGTTCACCATAATTGGTGCAGTGGCGCACATGGACAATCTGGCTTGAGCCGGCTGCGTTGGTTGAGAAACCAAGTATTCCTGCAACCTGTACTCCAGTAGCACCGTTTTTGGTGTTATTCCCAGTAGATGCCGATATTTTTCCCTCGTTGACAAGCCCTTCAATGATCGTTTCTCCTTCGCCGGAGAAAGCAAAGCCCAACATAGCCATCGTCTCACGTACTTCGTCCTCAGCCTTGTTGTCAAGGGTCATAGAAGCGTGGTTGGTGATATTGCGCACCGTTGCTTCTTGCACGAGGCCCGCTACAATTCCCGCATCACTTCGCACGGTCGGGCTGAAACTGAAGGAGCAGCTGGCGTCAATCACGAAATTCTCCACGATGGCGCCGGGGCCGAGTATACCGAAGATGCCACAAGGCACCGACTGATTACTGTCTTTGGTAATTTCCGAACCCGAAGCGGCATAAGTGAAGGCGAAATTGCGCAGCGTATGGCCACAACCGTTAAAGTGTCCTGTGAAGGGTTGTCCGCTGACAGTCAGGGCATTGGACGCCCAGGTGCTCACACCCGCGCCCACCGGAGTCCAGGAAGTGACGCCGGAGAAGTCTATGTCCCCAAGCAGAGTCACCACGCCTTCGTCATTTTCCCACTGCTTAGTGGATGCGCCGCTGTTCACGGCTGCGGCAAAAGCCGCAAAGTCTGCTGCAGAAGCGATTCCCGGAACTCCCGGGGCAAGCTCCCATGCCAGGGCGGGCATGGCACGCAACTGTCCCGCCACGCAGGTCCTTGCACCGATACTACGACTCAAAATGTTCCCGCCGGCATCCTCGAGATCGAGACGGAAGCCATCGGGGTAATCCCCCTCCGGCACCGGCAGGTACAGCAGAAGCGGCTCCTGTCCAAGAGTGGCGTCACAGTTTAGGCCAACTGTGTTTTTCCCCGCCACAGGAGTAATTTTGCCGCTGGAAAAGTCAATGCTGAACGTTCCGCTGAGGGCCTGTCCGCCAAGTGCGGTCAACGTGGCTTTCCTGAGGGTTTCCCCGTTTCCTGTAAGGGGAACACGGAACACTGCCGTCAGGGCGGAAAAACCTATCTGGTTGCCGGTGGATGCATATCCCCACAGCGGAATCTGCGTCAGGGATGCATCGAAACTGTCCGGAATGACCAGCTGAGTGTCGTTTTTCCACATAGAAGCCGGATATACCGCCCGGTAAGGGAGAGCCAAATCATCCGCAAAGTCGAAAACGGCGCTCGCGCCCGCTTCCGTCAGTGCGTATGAACGGCTTCCGTTAACCGTGATTTCATCCCCGGCGCTCCACGACATCTTGACTCCGTCGACGGATGTCCTGGTCATGCCGGGAAGGGAGGCCTGAAGCGATGTCCTGACCAGCCCGGCGCAGGTTTCATCCGGCGCCAGCTCATTTTCGCAGGCACACAGGCACGCAAGCGCGGCAAACAATATAATGTACTTCTTCATTTACTTCATTTTAAACACAACAATAACCGGATAATGGTCTGAGGGATGGCAGAAGCCGCCAATTTCTTTTCCGCGGGGGTCACGGACGGAAGCGGCGTACCCGTCATAAAGAATGTCCGCACTCTTAACCTTGTCATACAGGGCCGGCGTGACATAGACCATGTCTATGCGGCGGCCGGAGAGGGTGCTTTTGCGAAATACTCCCGGATACAGGCGCTCAATCACGTCTATGTACGGTGTGTTTGCCCGAACATAATCGTGGACCAGAAACGCCGGATCTGAAGGGTCAAGCTGATAATGGTAATTATCCACGCTGGAAATAGCGTTGAAATCCCCGCACATCAGCCAGAACTGCTTTTCCGCGCCCGGCACCGTGCCGATAGTCTGCTCGCAGATATACTGCATCTCCACGGCCCTGAAACGGTCCCCGCCCCTGGCAGCCGCATCCGCCTGCTGGTCTTCCGCCTTGTAGGCGTACCTCTGCGGCCAGGTGTGGAGGGTGACGATGTTCAGTTCGCGCCCCCTGCCAAGTTCGACCTTCGCCCAGCCGGCACCGTGCACGACGATGACGTCATCGCCATTGCCGGTAACTCGCTTGACAATCCTCAGGGGATACTTTGAAGTAATCACCTGCGGGAAAGTGTCCCGCTTTCCGCAAATCAGGGTGTATTTATGCCCGTATCGTGCAGCAAGCACATCCCAGTTCCACGGAAGGTACTGGTCCTCAGGCATCTGCATCTTGACGCTGGTGTCCGTAACATACCTGGACTCAGCCTCGCACCAGATACAGATGTCAGGATCCAGGCTGCTCACATAGGCGACGAAATTGTCGTAGCCTCCGGCCTGGTCGGACCACATTCCGTTCTGGATGTTCCAATACAACACCTTCAACTCCCGCCCGGACAAGCCCGAGCAGGACAGGGAAAGGAGAGATGCCGCAAAAATGGCTGCAAGCGCAACCCGGAACTTCTGCCCTCGCATAATCAATTCCAGGTATCCTCCACTAAATCAAGATTGGAAATATCGCCGGTAAATTCCTCGCCGGACGCTTCAAGGATCGACTGTGCTTCTTTGTACTTTAACATCACAGTCTCAGGTGACAAATACTTTTTCATATCTATTTTACAACTTGTTTTTGCATTCATTCCACGAATACCAGGGACCGGTAACGGGGGTGAGAGGAAGCCTGGCTTCTTCTCCGTTCACCACCATCTTGAACAGGACGTCACCCTTTTTGTTCCGGCAAAAAACCAGATACATGGTAGCGGCCATGGGGGAACGGAAATTCCACCAATAATCCGATATGCCGTCGGCACTGTCCGGAACAATTCCGAAGCCGTCGGCACCAAAGAAGGAAACCAGGAACAGGAACACGGTATCGTGTCCGAAACGGAGCCTGACTGCAGGCTTGCCGGAGGCTATGGCCGAGTCGGCGTCGGCGACAAGGTGTTTCAGGGCGGGGAGGTCACGCATGGTGGCCGGCGGGGCCGCTTCCATATAATGGATGTAATTGTTTATTTCCCACAACTTATATATCTCTTCCGGCTTGAATACGGAAAGAAGGCTGCGGGAGGTGCCGGTACACTGCATGTTGAACACCAGGTCATAAAGGTCAGTCACGAAAGCCCGCGTTCCACGGAAGGGTTTCGTGAACTCCGGATCCGTGAAAAAGCGCGAGCAGATGGCCTTGTGGTCTATCCGCTTGTCGATAAATGTCTTAAGGTCAGTCCCCCAGGGGTCCTTGCGCTTGTAGCGCCCTTCTTCCATGGGAACCACCTTGCGGAACGGATTTTCGCTTGCATGCGGATTGAGTTCGTCCAGTTCGGCAGTGGATGCCGCCGCATAGATATCCAGCTTGGGGTCCGCTTTCAGCAGGCCCTGGCAGAAGGCGGTCATGGACACGATGCAGCGGGGAACCTGCGTGGCGCCTGCGGTGATCACAGGGCGCTTCCTGAAGAGTTTCCTGTTATCCCTGTAGATGTCCTGCGCTATACGGTAGTGCTGTTCCCAGCCCAGAGGGGTGAGGTCTCCCGCCCTGTAGCGGCAGGTCTCCTCGAAGTAGGCCGACGCTTCCTTCCAGAGGCTTTCGCCCTCAGGAGTCAGCGCTCCCGCTTCGTGGGCGGCCTTGAGCACGCCCAGGCTGCGCTCATACTGCGTATCGTTCAGCAGATACCGCGCCCCGTGCCGGCCGTAATGGCTTAGGTACACGGGCGTATAGCCTGCCGGGGGCGGAGTGACCTTATGTTCCTTGAACTGGTACATATAGTACACCCCGCCGGCCCGCAGGACATCATCCTGAATCAGCTCCCTGGCACTCTGGGCTTGCAGCGCCAGGGCGCCGAGGAGCAAGATAAGGATGGATAAGAAACGCCTCATGCTTTACTACTTATAATAATCCTCTCCGAGAGCGGCGAGGGTTGAAGGGACAGGATATGAACATCCGGAAGGGATTGTCCAGCCAGTAGACTTGTAGTTCTGTCCATTTACGTTAAGGCTGTATCCCGTGGCCCTGGATGAGTGAGCAGAGCAGAAAGCGTCACTTGTAAGAGTCGCGGCATCGGACTTGGTGATATCCGACGTCGTTGTATTATCGGAATCACCGATAGTCTGGCTGTTGTCCGAAACAACATAGTAAGCATGTTGCATTAAGCCATAGGGCATAGCTCCAACAAATCCACCCCTATTGGTACCAGACGTCGCAGACATATTCGCGTCTTCCACCAATGAGATGTTATTTCGAACCCGTACATATCCGTGATTGGTCTTAGCACCGGCAGTGACCTGTCCTACAAATGCGCCTACATAAGTGCGAGCCCCCGCCGAGAGCATCTGGTTCAGACCAATGCAGTTGTCAACTGCCATATATTGACTGCTGTTATTACTATCATTCTTCCTAATGAGACGACCTATTACTCCGCCTAGATTCGCTGCCCCGGTAGTACGGGAAGAGGTTACATTTGCCGCAGCCACGCAATCGTAGACATACATACGGCCGTAGGATTGTCCCGATGACTGGTTGCAATACATCTGCCCCACAATACCGCCCACGTCGTAGCCGGCCGCGACAACGGCACCTTTTGCAAAGCAAGTGTTCAGTACACCTCCCAGCATCTGCCCGGCAATTCCACCGGCGCAGGATGCGCCATCGGATGAAGCGGTAATGGTTGCGTTCGAACGGCATTTATTCAGATAAGGCCATCCGGTGTTATTACCCTGTCGTCCCACGATGCCACCAACATACTGAGTTCCGGTTATGGCACCAGTGTTGACGCATTGGGTAATTGTTCCAACGGCAAGGTTCGCTGCAATGCCGCCGACATACGTCGCACCAGTCACAGCTCCTTCATTGGAACTGCCGGAAATCTCTGCCGTATCAGAATTGACAAGGCAGACAATACCTCCTACATTGCCGCTTCCACTGGACAACACCTCAACATTTCCATAGTTATGGCTACTAGTTATGGAAGCATTACTGCCCAGGATAACGCAGATACCTCCCACTCGGGCGCTATTGAAACTGTTGTGCACATATCCTCGATTGTTACACCCGGAGATGGCCGTGCGGGAATTGGCCGCTCCAAGTATCCCAGCGCAACGGCCGGTATTTGCATCAATTTCTGCGTGGTTGGTACAGGTATTGATTTGGTTGATAACAGATGAGGCACCCGTATTTCCAAAACCGGCGATACCTGCCACATGGACACCGGTGGCTCCATTGCCTGTATTGGCACTGGATTGTGTAGCCGTGACTTTGCCGTAATTGTTCAATCCGCTCAGTGTCGAAAGACCGGATGCGGCATCTCCATAGACATATCCCACCATTCCGAGGGCGACACGGTTCGCAGAGCTGTTGTCGGGGATGGTCATCGGGAAGTAATTGGTAACGTTCTCAATGGTCGATCCGTAAGAGACGCCGGCCAGTGCTCCTGCATCCATGCGTCCTTGTGGAGTAGCGGTCAATGCTCCGGTATCTCCGCTGGCCGCTCCCAATATAAGGTTTTTGACCTTCGCACCGTAAAGGATACCAAACAGACCATAAGGAGTATAGGTCTCCGGAGAACTGGTCATAACAAGGTTCTTGATGGCAAAACCCTGTCCATCGAAGGTCCCCTTGAAAGCTGGCTCCGTCCACTCTGCGGAAACAGTTCCACTTTCAGTGGGGGTAAAAGTGCCGTTTCCGATAGGAGTCCAGCCGGAGATACTTGAGCAGTCAATATCCTGACCTAGTTTCACTTGGCAGGTGGCCCACAGCATGCTGCCGCTGTTCACGCCGTCGCGGAATGTTTCCAGGTCGGAAGCATTGTTGATCTCGAAGCTGTTCTCCGTCAGGACCTTGCACTGGATGGTGTACTGGCTGCCGCCGGTCCAGGTCTGTGCGGTCATGGGCAGCGTACGGACATACATGGCATCGGGAGTGTCCACGATGACGCTTAGTTCATCACCTGCCTGGAATTCCACGCCTGCTGCAGAGAACATCATATAAGCTTCGATGATGTGGTTTGCCGGAGCGGCTCCGCCCATTGCAAGCGTCTGCCCGGCGACCTTGACATCACCCGCATTGGTGGTCGGAAAGACTTCGCGGGAGGCAAGCAGGGAAACGGAATTGACTGCCGTAACGGCATCAGGCAGCTGCAGGCGCAGCTGGATCACGCCGTTCTGGACCAGGGCACCGCCCTTTTCCGCAGCCCAGCCCGCGTCGAACTTGGGCTCCTGATAATCATTCACGCCGGAAAGCATGGCGTTGTACTCCAGGTGTGCGGTGGAAGAATTGCCGCTCTGGGCCTGGGCGGTATAACTGCGTGCGTTGAAAGCCGCCGCGTCGGTGTAGCTGCCGGGATAGATAATGGTATAGGGGCTGCTGGCAGGAGCCGTACCGTTGAATTCCGCCTCGTGGGCACTTATGATGTTGGCCACCGAAAACTCGTTTCCGTTGATGGAAAGAATGTCGGAATCTTCCCATTCCAGGTTCATAGCCTTCCTGTCACTTGCTTCGGTCAGGGTCACTTTCGTGCCCAGGCTTTCAGAAGTGGAGACTTTGATGGTGACACGCTCGCCGGATTGCGGCTGGACTTCCTGTTCCGGTTCCAGTTTAGGCGTGCAGGAGAAAGCGAAGAGGGCCATAGCGGCCAGTAAGATGTATCTTGTCTTCATAATCGTAGCCTCCTTAATTATTCGTCAAGAGATTCCATGTAGACTTCGTTGTCCCCCATGTTTCTCAACCCGGAATAGAGCAATATATCCCGGACATTGATTACAATCACCTTTGTGTCAGGTGTTTTATAACTGTTCTCTGTCATAATGATGCGATTTATATGATTTAATTGTTAGTTCCAGCTATTAGTCCTTCAGTTTAATTATACACGTGTGTTTCTTTGATCCTGACGTAGGGTAATCGCCCACAAAGCCCAGATACATCTGTCCCTTGCGTATATGGACGCCTTCAGGTTCGAAAGTCCCGTCGGAAGACAGATTCAGTTTGATAAGCTGCTGCTTGTCGGCCGACACGCCGACTTTCACAAGCTGCTGTACGATATTCCCGCTGAAGTCCATGACCGACATCAGCGTAGCCTCATCGTTCTTGGCGCCCGAAGTCACATAGATCCTGTCTGCATATACACACAGGCCCTGGACGGCGCCGCTGTTCGTATTGCCGGTGGTCACGCCCTTGCGTTTCCATGGGAAGCGGGCGAGCGGCGTGACGGTATTCAGATTGTAGGCCGTCACACTCTTCCCCTGGTTATGTGATTCCCGGGTGACTTTCACCGTGACAGTCTGGGCGTTACGGATCTCGGACAGCCGGTACACATAGATGTAATCACTGCTGTTTTCATAGGTCCACAGGGCTATCACGTCATGCTCGGTGTCCACATCGGCAAAGCGGGCACCGTTGTCATTCAGATAGAAATGTTCAAGGGCATCTTCGGCATATTCCGTAACGCCTGCCTTGAATTTATGACGGCATACCAGGCGCACGTCCGGACCGTTGGCCTTGCCGCCGGAATAACCTCCGTTGTCGGTATGATCCCCCATTGTGCCGCTGGTCCAGAAATAGACGTCATCGGCATCGTACTCGATGCTGAAGCCGTCACCGTGGCCGCCGCTGGGCAGCACCATATCGCCTCCGACCTTGGATCCATCCATATTCAGGGCACACACCCTCATGGATGTAGCATCCTCCGTGGACATATAGAAACGCCCGCGCTTGTCGATATCAAAACTCTGCATGCCGGTCTGCAGACCCAGCGGCAGTGCTATCATGTCGGCGGTCAAAGGCTGCGTAATGTCCTGGTTGAAAGAGGCTGCAGGAGTGTTTTCGTTAGCCTTTACCGTCACACCCAGCTGCCCTTTTGCCTGGATTTTATCCGAGGACAGCGACAGTATCGCGCTACCTTCCTTCAAACCTTTGATTATCCCGGACGCCACCGAAGCGACTTCCGGATTTGAAGAGGTGATATTCACACCCTGCGGATTGGCAGTAAAATCATAGTCGGCCTTGACATAAACGCCTCTGTCAAAGACCTGATACGACACGGGTACGGCTATTTCTTCGCCTTCAAAAACGGTGCATTCGTTCTGCAGGAAGGACATTTTATCCTTGACCGTTTCCGAAGCCGCCGGAATAGGGCCCGTGCATCCTGTCAGCATGAAGGCCGCCGCCGCAAATACGGCGGCAGCTTTCATGATAAACAGTTTCGTCTCCACGTTAGTTCCCGCAAACATTTCCTTCGAATTTGCAGTTACCTGCCTTGGATGTAGCGAGGGTTATGTATTTTTCAAAGTTCTCCGGGGTCAGGGTCACGACCTGATAGTCCGAATCCGCAGTCAGGGGGCCGACCTTTCCGCCGACCTTGCAGTTCTTGATAGTGACGGCTTTACTGTTTGCATTGCCCAGAATGGCACCCATATAGACGGTGCTTGCCTTGATCATGTCGGACAGGATGGCTCCGTAGTTCTCGCAGGCTTCAATCGTGATGGGGTTGTTGGACTGGCCCAGGATGCCGGCGGCATAACCGTGGGTCGTGTCTCCGGCCTTGTCGAATACGATGTCTCCCCTGTTGATGCAACGGGTGAAGACGTCGTCGGTGCTGCCGGCGGAGCAGATGCCGCCGACACGGCTGTTGCTTGCCTTCACGTCCAGTCCGGAAATCTTGCCCTCGTTGACGCAGTCTTCGACCTTGGTCTTGGCATTTGCAGAAGCCACGATTCCGGCCAGGCGGGTAGCCTCGGCCGCAATGGCCACCTTGTTGGTGCAGTTCTGGATAAAGTTGAAGTTCTTGCCGTCGGAGAAGCCCACGATTCCGGCGACGGAAAGGCCGGTGCCGCCGTTTTTGGTATTCACGGAATTCTTGGAAGTGATGTTGCCTTCGTTTACGCAGTTCTTGACATAGCTTGCGTAGTCGCCTTCGGCAGTGTACATCTCACCGACGATGCCGGCAAGGCATTCGCGGGTGTCGTCCTTGGCCGCCGTCACGCTCATGGTCGCCTTGTTCGTGCAGCCCTCGACGGTGGAGTTAAGCGCAAAGCCAGCCACGCCTCCGATGAAGGACATAGCAGCACTCTGTCCTTCAAAGACGGCCTTGGGGCCGATGACGACGTTCTTCACGGTCGCGCCGCTGAGGATACCGAAGAGACCGGCGGCATAACCCGCAACCGCATCGGCGGGAACGCTGATCTTGAAATTGTCGACAACGTGGCCCTGGCCGTCGAAAACGCCCGTGAACGGGACATCTCCGTCCGTTATCACACCGGCATTCGTCACGGAACCGGCTCCGATAGGAGTCCATTCCGCACCGCCCAGGTCGATATCGGCACCAAGTGCGAGCACGCCGTCGACAAGGAATTTGCTCACGTCGCCTCCGGATTTCACCAGTTCGGCGAATTCCTTCAGGTCAGCGGCGGAACCGATTCCCTTCACGGTCGGTGCCGGCGGTGCAGCCTCGCCGTCCCAGGTAAGGTCGGAGATCTTCTCCTTGTTGGCATCCGGGACTACGCCGATGTATTCGGTGAAGTTTCCGGCATTCACGTCAACCATCTCGTGGTTACCGTCTTCCTTATATGTTCCGAGTTTTCCGCCGACGGTGACCCCGCTGATGGATGCAAACTTGGCGACGTTGGCACCGATGAGGCCCCTGTATTTAGTGTTCGCGGCAATGATGGTACCCGTATTCTTGCCTCCCTTCATGACGATGGCGTCATCGTTGAAGAAGGAGATAATGGCTCCGGCGTGGGTGTCGGAAGCTGTCGTCGTAAGGTTACCGTTGTTCACCAGGCCCTCCACAACTGCATTCTTATACAGCACGGACACGACGTTGCCTATACGGCCGTTGGCGATGGTGTTGACCTGGTTGGCGTTGTTCGTACAGTTCAGGAGACGGCCGCCGAAGTTTGCCGTGGCAACGATACCGGAGCAACGGCCAAGTTTGGCGGTAATCTCACCATTGTTGACGCAGTTCTCAATAGTGTTCACCGAGTCATCCTGGGCAGTGGTCACGAAGCCTGCAACGCCGCCGTACATTGCGCCGGCAGCACCGTTGCCCGTATTGCTTCCGCAGTCCGCATTGACAGTGAGGTTGATCGTGCAGTCCTTGACGGTGCTGAGGCCGGTTCCCGTGTTGAATATGAATCCGGCGATGCCGCCCAGGGCAAAGCGCTTCGATTCACCGGTACCGGCAGACGTGATCTTTCCGCTGACCTTGACGTTCTGGATGGTGGAAGAGATTGCGGTTCCCACCAGGACGCCGGCGTCGGCCTGGGCTTCCGCCGAGATTTCAAGGTCGGTCACGATGTTAAGGTTCTTGACGGTTGCACCGTCGAGTACGCCGAAGAGGCCGAAAGTGCCGTTTGCAGGGACCTTGACGGTGGGATTGAAGCCGGAGATGGTGTGGCCGTCACCGTCGAAAACGCCCTTGAATGAGCCGCCTGTATAAGCGCCGGCATAGTTGCCGTTGCTGACCGTCTCGGGATTACCGATAGGCGTCCATTCCTTGAACTCGGACAGGTTGATATCTGCGAGCAGTTTGATCTCCTTGGATGCGTTCTGCCAGCGTGATGTGCCGTCATTATTGTTCACCGCCTCAACGAACTTCATGAATTCGTCCACATCAGGAATGCCTCCGATGCTGGCCGACGGATCATAGGGCACGGTATAGCCGAGCTGGGAGATAGGGACGGTGTATGACTTCCCTCCGCCGGAGAACACAATCTCACCGGAACGGGGAGCTACATCCGTCTTCTCGTTGATGTAAGTACTCTCTACGGTAAAACTGACGATTGCGTTGCCGCTACCAAAAATGGGATCAGCCTTGACCCAGGTAGGCGTCACAACGATCCAGTTCGCGTTTGTGGTCAGGTTCAGGACCTGATCGGAAGGATCCTTGCACGGAACATCGGCCAGGGCAGCCGGATCCGAAGAGAATGTAATCTGCTCGGCCTCCTTTACGCAGGACATGACCATCAATATGGCGGCCAGTGACAGGCAGATCAGTTTGACTTGGTTTTTCATTTTGCTGCTATTATTAATTATTTTATTCTGACTAGCATATAATTGAGACAACTGCGTTCGCCTTTGGAATCAGAGACGCGGTTGACGATTTTACCGGATGATTGCGAAGGGTCATACACCCACATGCAGGCAGAGCCGCCCCCGTCGAAACGGGTCACGTTCCAGCCGCCCAGCTTTTGGGCGATACGGAACATCTCATACCCCTTGACGCCGTAGGAATAGTCGGTTTGGCGGCCGTCGACCTCAACCAGCCACACGGTCTTGCCGTCCTGGCTGACCACGGGGAAGGTCATAGGGTCGAAAGTGGTATAGAGATTGTTCCCGGTCGGCGGCGTGTTGCTGCCGTCCTGGCCGTTTTCCATCAGCCTGTACATGCTGCTGTTCTGGGTATATATGGGCTTGGTCTCTCCTTCTATGGACATGTCGAACTTCAAGCGGATTGTATCCCCTGCTTTCAGTGAAGACAGCAAGGCCTGGGCGCTGGAGCCGCTCACTGCAAATCCTACTTCATCCGCCGCCGAAAGATAGGGCGCCGAAGAAATGGGTGTGCCGGTGCCGTTATGCATTTCTTTCACGACGGCCTCGGCCCAGCCGGTGTTGACCTTCACGGGGCTGTCCTTATATTTAGCGATTACATACAGCACATTCGTCGCAAGCGGATTCGTGATGCTCTTCTTAGAAGCATGCGGATACTGCTTGTAGCGGTTCGTGTACATATTCACTTCATATTTCGCGGATGCGTGGCGGAGGATAGTGTCATTCACGGAACAGATGGTGTACTCCTGTCCGCCTGCTTCAAGCTTTGCAGTCAGGGACTTCTTTCCGCAGGATGCCGTCCTGTCCGAAAATACCGTCAGCGCCCATGAATGGTTGCTCAGCGCAGCGACAACGGCGGGATTGTTGACATACACGGGCTCGCCTTCTTCCACATGGAAACCTCTGGAGATACCGTCATTGGAATCGAAGAATCCGGTGTTGATGCCGGCGATGATGTTCTGCCCTTCCGAGCGCCTGCGGGAACACACTTCCGACAAGGTCTCACGGAGATTCTTGCCGTTGTTGCTGTTCTTGTTAGCATTGGGATTGGGCACCTGTTCGTTGGCATAGGCAGTGGTCAGTTCCACATCCGGATTCCCGAGGTCAATCTGCAGCACGTGCATGTGACGGGGCATTCCGGTGAAGGAGCAGTGGCTGTATTTTACGCCTGCGTGAATCTGTTTTTCTTCCAGGACTTCCCAGTCGAAGTAAGTGTCCTGCGTCCAGTCGACAGTGTTTTCTTCCAGGTTGTAGGCCTTAGCGGGATAGACTGCCGTGGAATGGACGGAAGCCCGCCCGTTGACGGAGCCGTAACCGTAATTCCCGGTGAACCGGTCGGCGACGGCATTGTAGGCACATCCCCATGCGGGACCGAAGTCGGAGGAGACGACGCCGGTAATGGCTCCATTGTTGGTGCAGTTCACAATCTTTCCGGCGTTGTAGCCCACCAGGCCGGCATTCCGGCATGCGAACGATGCTGAAATATCGCCATCGTTAACACAGGACTTCTTCTTCGACTCGGCGTCACCGATGACCGTTGCGCCATCCGTGCGTCCGCAGAGCCCGCCGAAACACAGGTTAACGGAACCATGCTCCACGCTCAGGGCGGCCTTGTTGGTCACGCCTGTCAAGGTCACTCCCGTCGCGTTGCCGATGATGCCGCCTATGGTTCCTGAAGCGTTTCCGCTGAAGGACACCTTGCTTCCTTCGGAACCGAAGACGAGGTTGGACACCCTCGCGTTCCGGGCATATCCGATGAAGCCGGCATCGGGATACTTGTCGGTATCCACGGTCCAGTGCACATTCTTGATAACGTGCCCCTTGCCGTCAAAATTCTCGCGGAACGGGTTGTCTTTCGTCCCGACGGGAATCCACTCGCTGATGGAAGAAGCGTCGATGTCGTTCAGGAGCGTCACGGCGCCGTCCACCATATAGGGACTGACAGGACCGCCACTGTTGACCGCGGCGGCGAAAGCAAGCAGGTCCTGCGCACTCGAAATGCCTTTCACGGAAGGCACTCCGCTTCCGGCGGCCTGGACCAGTTCTATGCTTTGCTTCTTTCCGCTCAGGGTGCTGACAGTGATTACGGCCGTACGCTGCACGGCATTCGGATTCTCCGACGCCGACGCTTTCACGGTTACGGCCGTCTCGGATCCTTTCCCTTTGACAGTCATCAGATTCGCCCAGGACTGGTCGACAGAGGCCATCCAGTCTTCGGAACATAGCACGCTGAAGGACACCTGACCACCCAGGGCGTCCACCGTCAGGGCCGCAGGCGTCACTTCAAAGCGGGCGACGGGTTCCGGCTCCTTGCCGCACGCCTCCGTGATGGACACGGCGGCAAGGAGGAGGAAAACCGATTCAACAATCAGGCGGACAAGCTTCATGGACTATTCCCAACCGGGGTTCGGGGTTAATTTTCCGTCGTATGCCTGAATCTGTCCGAGAGGAACAGGATAGAGGTAGTCGCGATCTTTCCACACATAGTCCTCGGCAGCGTCACGGGTAATGTATCCATGGTCGCCTTCAGACAGGGTAAGGGAGTTGGCACCAACCTGGATACGGTTCGTAGCGGGAATGGAGGAACTGACGGACCCAGGCATCTGGCCTATGTACACGAGCAGGTCCTTCTTGCCGTCATGGTCGGTATCATACTCGCCGGGAGCCGGGATGTAGATTCCCTTGTAGCCGGGAGTAGCACCTGCCGGATCAATGGGATTGGCAGAAGCGGACTTGTTGCCGGCCGCAGTCAGGGGGCCGCCTTCTTTCCAGCGTATCATATCCCAGAGGTGGAATCCTTCCGCAAAGAGTTCAACGACCCTTTCGCGGCGCACTTCCAGGATTGCCGCCAGCATGCTGCCCTTGGCATTGGGATAGTACTCGGCCATAAGGGGATCGGGCGTTGCAGGAAGCGTCAGATTGGGCATTCCTGCGCGGTCGCGAAGCAATTTTATGGACTTGTCTATCATATCCTGCGTCAGCTCGCCAAGTTCGGCGTTCGCCTCGGCAAAGTTCAGGAGGACTTCAGCATACCTGATGTATGCCCAGTCGGTCGTGCTGGTGGTAGCGTTCTCATGGCTGCCGTCGGAAACGCCCTTGATGACACGGTAGCCGTTAAGCGTACGTGCAAAATCGGTGGTCTCCACTGCACCCTTCATGGCCGGATCCAGATAGCCGAAATGGCCGGGCGCGTGGAGGGTCTGCGCCATACGGGGATCCCTGCGCTGGAACTGCTCGTAGTACTGTTCCGTGGCCCAGCCTTCCCTTTCCTGGATCGGCTTGCCGTCAGAGCAGAGATAATGGTTGACGAAACGGCGGGTAGCGCTGTAGGTCTCGTTCTTCAGGTCGAACTGAAGGCCGTGGCGGATGGCCAGGGTCACATCGTAGTGCTTCGCGAATATGGCCTCGGGATTGCCCTTAAGGTCCTCAAGCTGGAAAAAGTCACGGTAGGCCTTCCAGTTTGGATTTGAGCTTGTTGTATACAGGCTGTATTTGCCGGAAGCCATCACGTTCTGGGCGGCGTCGGCTGCCTGGCGCAGGAACCATTCTGAGCTCAGCGTCGTGGTGGAGCCGTCAGCTTCGGTATACTGCTCATCGGCCACATTGTGATATTTGCGGAACGTGCCTTCGAAAAGGGCGGCACGGGATTTCAGGGCCATTGCTCCATATTTATTGATACGGAAGCAGCCGTCAGGCCAGCTGTCGGGAAGCTTCTTTGCTGCGAGGTCAAGATCTTCGATGACCTTCTTCATGACAAAGCCGCGGGGATCGCGTGCCCTGAAGAGAGCAGCCTCATCGGCCGAGCCCACTACAGAATCATAATATGGTACGTCTCCGTAATACTGGACCATCTGGTAATAGAACAGCGCACGGAAGAAATGCTCCACGCCTTCGAATTTGGTCCTGACCTCTTCGTTCTTGCAGTTGGAGCAATTCTCGAAGAACTGGTTGATGTGCCTCAGATAGCCCCAGTGGGACTGTGTCCAGAGACCTGCCGTGGCGTTGGTCCTGGTTCCTTTCTGGATGGCGCTCAGGCTGCGTCCGATAAAATCGTCACCCCTGATTTCAGCATAATCAGTTGCATCATCCAAAAGGGTTGTATACTCGTAATTGGTCCACAGCTCAAGTTCTTTTTCGGAAGAGAAGAAGCTCTCCGGAGCAAGGGAGGTCTCGGGGGTCTTTGTGAGGAAGTCCTCGCAGGCAGTCAGTGTCAGCGCAGCGGCTGATATCATCACTACTTTGAATATATTTTTCATATTTCGTTCCTCCTTATTTTAGAATGTAATGTCCACGCCGAAGGTGATGGTCCTGGCATATGGATACAGGCAGTCGCCGTATGCGGAGGTTGTTGCAACCTCAGGATCCACGGTGTCGCAGTATTTCTTCATGGGAGACAGGTAGAACAGATTCTCTCCGCTGAAATACAGGCGGCATTTCTGGATGGCCTTGCCCTTGAACGGGATTGAATAACCCAAGGTAAGGTTCTTCAGTCGCAGGTAGGCAGCGCTCTGCAGATAGCGGTCGTTGACGACGCTGTTCTTCACGAGCTGTGCCCTCTGACGGGGGAAGTAGCCTGAAGGATTCTCTTCAGTCCAGCAGTTATTCTGCAGGGATGTTGCGATGAAGGTCGGCCTTCTGTATGAGTACGGGCCCCAGAAATAGACGCAGTTGGAATCGGGATACCAGTCGCATTTGCCCACTCCCTGGAAGAAGACGCTGAAGTCTATACCGTTCCAGGAGAGATCTCCCTTGAAGGAATACCTGTAACGGGGCAGGCTGTTACCTATCACGCGGCGGTCACCGGGATCGTCCAGCGTGTTGGAACCGTTGTTGATTGCAATTTTACCGTCCTTCATGTGCTTGTCGCCGTCCAGGTTTTCGAACTGCATGTCACCGCCCATTACCTTGTTGTAGGGGGCCTTGCAGGCGCGCTCAGCCTTGTTGACGACACTCAGGTCATACTGCTCAGCCCACTGGGCGGCTTCGTCGTCGCTTCCGAACAGGCCTATGACATGATAGCCCCAGATTTCGCCGAGGGTCTTGCCCACATAATTGTCGGTGAGCAGGTTGGTCGGGTTGTTGAACTTGGTGATCTTGGTGATGTTGTCACCCAGGGAGGCGGACAGTCCGTAGTGGAGAGGCTTGCCACCCACCTTCATCGCATCGTGCCAGCTTACGGAAATTTCGTAGCCCTTGGTGCGCAGGTCGGCTGCATTCTCCTTCGGGGCGCTTTCGCCGTACACGTTCGGAAGCGTCATCGCCTTGGTGAGCATGTCCTTGGTATCCCTGATGTATGCGTCGGCGACGATGTTCAGGCGGTCCTTGAAGAAGCCGAGGTCGAGACCTACGTTATAGGAAATAACGGTCTCCCAGGTCAGGCTGCTGGAAACGGGGGAAGACATCGTGGCCCTCTGTGCCGCATCGGCTCCGTTGAAAGTGTAAGTCAGCTTACCCAGGGAGATGGTGTCGAAATAGTAATAATTGCTGACCTGCTGGTTGCCGAGCGTACCGTAGCTCAGACGGAGCTTGGCTTTGTTCCAGACGCCGCTCAGCGGTGCCCAGAAAGGCTCCTCGCTGATGCGCCAACCCGCAGACACGGAGGGGAAGAAGCCCCAGCGGTGATTCTTGGGGAAGCGGGAAGTTCCGTCATAACGGCCGGAAACCTCGAACAGGTATTTCTCAGCGTAGTTGTAGTTCAGACGGCCGAAGAAACCCAGGGTCCTGTAGGCGCTGTTGCTTTCGGCGAGCGTGGAAATCTCAGTTGCCGAGGCCAGGTTCAGGTAGGCCAGGACGTCACTGAGGGAACCCTTCTGGTGGACCGTCAGGTTCGAAGAACGGTAGTCGTCGAAGTTGGCACCGAGGGTGGCGGCGACGTTGTGCTTGCCGAAGGTGCCGTCATAGGCGAAATAGGCGTTGGCCACATGTCCGTCCTGGTAGTAGCGGACCTCACGGTAGAAATCATAAACGGAACCGTTGCTGAAATTGCCTCCGGTCAGTCCGTTGCCCACATACATGCGCTTGTTGGCGTTGTCGTAGCAGTTGGGAGTGGGAAGGCTGCGGTAGGAATTCACGTTGTCGTTCCTGCGATAGGTATAGTCGGCGACGAATTTCAATCCCTTTGCAATGTTGAAAGTCAGGCGGTTGGTCAGGGTGAGGGCGTTCTTGATACGGGCGTTCTTATTGCCGTCGTTCGTCCACACGCCGCCACGGCCGCTGAAGAGAGGGGATGTGGCTCCGTACATGAAGCCCGGCTGTATGTTCACGGTGCCGTCGGGGTTGTAGGGCACGTAGAAAGGACCGACATTCTGCGTCGTATTCCAAAGAATACCAGCCTCAACCAGACCGGTCTGTCCGTCCTGCTCCCAGAATCCACCGTACTGATAGTTGGATCTTTCGAAGGCCAGGTTATTGGAGTAATGCAGCCAGGGGGTAATCTCCGCGTTCAGTTTCGCACGGAAAGAGAAGTTGTTGACGGTGTCTTCAGCACTCTGGTTGAACAAACCCTCGCGGTAGAGGTAACGGCCGCTCACATAGTAATTCATCTTTTTGGTACCGCCCTTTATGGATACGTTGTGCTCCGTTTCGGGACGGGTCCTCTTGAACAGCCATCCGTACCAGTCGAAATTGCCCAAATACAGGTAGGTGTATGTGTTGGTCGTGTCGGGAATGACCCAGGGACGGGCGGGATTCTCGGTGACGTCGTTCCTGCGGTCGTACATCATCTGGATCTGCTCTTCCGAATAAGTCCAGGCGTCGTTGCCCTGGAATATCTGGTTGAAAGAGTTGGTCATCGTGATGTAGTCGTACGCCGTGGTCATGAAGTTGGTCGACGTGGTGTTGCTGGAGATGGAATAGCGGCCGTTGTAGTTGATGGAGGCCCTGCCTTCCTCACCGACTCCGCTCTTGGTGTTCACCAGGATCACGCCGGCGGAGGCCTTTGCACCGTAGATTGCGCAGGCGGAAGCGTCCTTCAGCACGGAGATGCTCTCGATGTCGTTCGGGTTCACCAGCGTCAGGCTGCCTTCCACGCCGTCGATCAGGACCAGCGGGCTGCCGGAGTTGAGGGACACCTTGCCGCGGACTGACATGCTGTATTCCGAAGCTTCGATTGAACCGTTTCCGGTCGTGACGATGATTGAAGGATCGGCACCCTGAATGGCCATCGCAGTGTTGGTCACGGGACGCTGGCTCAGGGTGGTTCCGTCGATGACGGACACAGCGCCGGTCACGTTGACCCTTTTCTGCGTACCGTAACCCACGATAACGACTTCGTCGAGCAGGTTCATGGAATCGTTGAATACGACCCTTATGTGGCCTTCATTGCCGTTGACCGTAATCTCCTGGTCGGAATATCCTATGTAGGACACGACGAGAGTGGCGGGGAATTTGACATCCTTGAGCGCAAAACTTCCGTCGGCATCGGAGATAAATCCAAGGGGCGTGCCCTTGATGAGGATACCGGCTCCCATAAGCGGTTCCCCGTTCTCGTCTACCACAACACCGGTGAGTTGAGCGGGTTTTGCCTTTGGTTCACCTTTGCTGACGGAAATGCTCTTTCCGTCGATGATGTAAGATACCTGCTGGCCGGCGAAAATCTGGTCCAGCACGTCAGAGATAGATGCTCCGGAAGCGTTTACGCTGATCACCTTGTTGAGGTCCACATCACCCGAATTCACGGACACAGAGTATCCGTGGGCGCGGTTCAGTGCGGTAATCGCATCGCTAACCTTCACATTTTTCAAAGACAGATTGACCTGTGCATTCGCGCCGATGCTGAACATCAGGACGGCGAATGTCAGAAGAAGAGGTTTGAAAAAGTTTTTTGTGGCTAACATAGAATTAGGTGGTTATTTGGATTGTAGATAAATAGTTTTTCCAACATGGCGGACGAGCATCTTGCCGTCCGAACTCATCACGGCAAGGATCTGGTCGAGGGTTTCACCGTTAGTGAAGATGGAGAAATAGCGGCGGGTCGCCAGTTTCTCGTCCAGTACGACGATTTCACAGTTGAAGCGACGGGAAAGGTCAAGCGCGATATCCGACATTTCCATATCATAGAAATGCAGCGAATTGTCTTCATAGAAAGCCTTGTAGCCGGAGGGAGTGAACCGGGTGACGTCGAGTTTGTCGTTTTCCCGGTTGTAGAGCATCCTGTCTCCCGGCTTCAGGCGGACAAGCCTTGTTTCATTAAGCCTTGACACATTGGCTTCCACACTGCCATCCATCAAAAGCAGTTCTGCAGTGCGTTCCAGGGCAAAGTTCTTGAAATTGAACGAGGTGCCAAGCACCTTGATGTCGATGCCCTGGGATTTGATGATGAAAGGGTGTTCGGGATCCTTGGCCACGTCCAGATAAGCTTCTCCGTCCATGAAGACGGTACGGCTGCCGCCGGAGAAGGTGGCGGGATAGGTGAGCCTGCTGCCCGAATTCATGTGCAGTGTCGTTCCGTCGGCGAGCGTCACCGTCTGCTTTTCTCCGTACGGTACGCTAACCTCCATCCATTCGATTGCGGCGATGCGCTCCTCGCCGGTGTTCATGCCGGCCTTGTACGTGACCGGAATGACAATCACAAGCGCCAACACCGCTGCGGCAGCCAGGATAAAAGGATAAAACTTTCCGAAGACGGTATGACGATGGGGCTGCCGGGCCGGTGCATTGAGACACTCGTCAAACAGGTCCCGAAGGGAATCGTCAAGTTCCTGCGACCCTTTATTGGCAAAGATAAATTTCTGCACTTCTTCCTCTTCACGAAGGGAGAGGCGGTCGAAAAAATAATCACGAATTTTGTTCTTCACATTATATAAACGCATGAAGAGCGTGAAATGCGTAATCTGACCTGATTATTAATTTAGATAAAGAGAGACTTCCCGCCTGGCAAGCTCCAGGTGCTTCTGGACGGTGCGGACGGAAATGCCCATTCTGGCGGCAATTTCCTCATCGGAAAGGCCGTTCAACTTACTCATCCTGAACACTTCCGATCTTTTCCTGGGCATTTTCGCCAGGACCGAATTGAGCACAGGCATCATGGCGTCGGGCTGGATGCCGTCGGACGGCATTTCAGGCAGGACAGTCACCCTGTCCACCTGGCTTTCCCATTTGGACCGCAGCGTGCTGACCACTTCATTGCGGGCGCAGACAAACAGCCAGTTCTTGAAAGCATTCACGTCTTCGAAGGAAGGGTTGGACGACATCAGGCGCAGGAAAATGTTCTGAACTATGTCCTCCGCTTTCGCCTTGTCCTTGATAAGACCTGTCACAAAACGACGCACCGCAGGAGCATAGCGCTTATAGAGTTCCGCTAAAGCCCCCATGTCCCCTTCGGCCATGGCCAGGATCAGTTTTGAGTCCTGCTTCATTAATCAGTGGTGGTCAGTCTTTGCAAATATAATAATTTTACAACAAAAACGGTGGCCTCGCGACCACCGTTTGAAAAATGTCAGAGAAAAACTGTTATTCAACAACTTCGATGAGAGGGCTGCTGGAAACACCATTCTTATAATCTGAGCCGGCAATACGGGTGGTGGATTTAGCACCCAGGGCCGAGATAGCCGTGGTGCCGTTTTTAGCCTGGTACATGCCGGTAATGAGCTGGCGGTACTTGATCTCGGAAGTGGGAGCAGTAAGGGTGAAGGTACTTTCCACCGTGGTGTTGGTATCTCCGTCTTCCTTCATTAGAATATTGTACGTGAAAGTATCGGTTTTTATGGTTTTTTCAACCGGTACCGCGAAGTTGTATGTGTCTTCATGGACCACCATGGGGGCCGCCTTCCACTCTCCGTCATCATAATACTGACCAAGCCAGTACTTGGCGCCGGTAGTGGATGAACGGGCTATATACTTGATGTGGATCTTCGTTCCTGCAGGAAGTACTACATCGCAGGGCACAGTAAAGAGCCAGTAATCATTCAGCCAGCAACCGGTAACGTAGGGGTGACCTGTGCCGCCGACTGTTCTTTTAATGTTTGTATCTGCATTTGCCATTCCGGTCTTGTCGACCTGTACATATGTAAGCCGTCCCTTGCCTTCGCCGTTAGCGTCGATATAAGCGCCGCTGTCGCCGGGATCTCCATTCACGACACCTAAGCCGAATGTGGCTTCATAGCCGTCTCCTCCCTCGCTGACTGCTTTCATCCTTGCAGCTGAGAACAGCCACTGGGTCTTGATGGCGAACACCACATTCTGGCCATAGAGATCGAAGTCGAACTTCTGGTCCTTGATGGCGGTGTAGACATCTGCGTCGATGTTGTTGTCGAGAATGTACTTGTAGATCCTCATTAGGACAAGGAGCTCACGCATCGGGGAGATATAGCCCTTATAGCTGCCAAGGTTCAGAGTGTTGGACGCAGTACCGAATTCCTGGTAGTTGCCTATCATTTTCAGCGGCGAGTTGGCCCCGACGGCGATGAAGGAACGCACAACGTGCCATGCACCTACCTTGATCATGAAGTTGACGTCAACTTCTGAAATGTCGGCTCCGCCATCCTTGACGAGGTTTCCACCCTCATACCAGGGATGCTTACCCCACTTGTTGGTAGAACTTGTCTGGGAAATAGGAGTGTCGGTGAGGGCAAGGCCATCCTGGAGCGTATATGCCTTGTTGCGGTCGGTCATTCCGTCGAGGAACGCTTCGCCTTCGGCAGTACACATGTTGAGGAGACCGCGGATGGCGATTTCCCATGCCTGGTTGGAGCTGTACTCTACTCCGTTGACTTTGAATGACCAGGGTGTGTACTTGGGATCATATTGGTTGTTGCCATAATTGTAGTAGTCGCTGCTGGTATTGCCCACAATGGGGATGAAGTGGACGTTCTGCCAGGCTCCGGCACTGCTGTACTGATTGCGAACACCGTCGGCATCGACATTGCCGCCGGTCTTCTTCCAGACATCAAGACCCTTCACGAACTCCTGTGCGAAGTCCTTCATGCTTATAGTGAGTTTCCATGTAGCAAAGGTGTCTACGTTGTCCATCATACCGAAGACGCAACGCTTGATGGTCTGGGCCTTGGTGCTGGTCAGGGTACCTGTAAGGGTTGCGGTCGTGAAGGTCATGGTGAAACCACCGTCGAGAGCCTTGGGAAGCAAGGTGACGTGGTAATACTTTCCGGTCTGGAGTGGAGCGCCTGCATGATCGGAAAGGGTGACCTCGGTCTTGCCGTCAACAATCTCCGAAACAACGGGATTGCCGTCGGTGTCGAAGGCGACCTTGACCTTGCCGGCCAGGACCTCACCGTTGTTGCCCTTGAAGGTCACGGAGGTGATGTCGTCGCGGCTCACGCTGAACTTGATACCGCCGCAGATGTTCTTGAACTCGAAGCCGAGGCTGGCGGATTTCGCAATAGCCGGGAACGTGGAATCCGAGAAATTGTCGGCTACTCCGTTCTGCGCTTCAGGGATGTCCATAGTCACCACGGTTCCGTCAAAAGCGGTAGTGGCGGAATAAGGGACAACAGCCCAATACTCGGCAGGGCTGGCTGCGGTGATCGTGCCGGTGAACTCGGCAGTTGCTGCCGCAGCGGTGTTGGTGGACGTGAACTTGTCGCCGCCGGCGGATCCGGCTTCGCCGAACACGCTTATCCCTTCGGACGGGCTCCACCACACTGCGCCGTCGGCCTGGCGTTCGGACTTGGTGGCAAGAGCTTCACGGGTTGCTGAAAAGACGACATCGCCCTTGGGAGCAGTCACCTCGGGAGTTTCAACCATTTTGTTGCAAGCGAATGCGGACACGGCAGCAAACGCTATCAAAGCAATTTTGAATGTTGTTTTCATAACGTTACCTCCTTAAAAAGTCCATGGTTCATCTTGGGTTCCTTCATTGCCACTCGGACTCTGGCAAATCATTTCAACGCCCAGCGCGGTAATATCCTCGCACCAGGGTTCGCTGTAGAATAGTTTTTTTCTCATAACACTGAAAAATAATTATTTGAACTATGATATCTTAAAGGCCAATGCCGTAAAGGTCGAAGTCGAACTTCTGGTCCTTGATGGCGGTATAGACATTCGCATCGATGTTGTTGTCCAACAGGTACTTGTAGATGCGCATCATCACCAGAAGCTCTCGCATCGGGGAAATGTAGCCCTTATAGTTGCCAAGGTTCAGAGTGCCGGAGGTTGTGCCGAATTCCTGGAAATTGCCAATCATGTTGAGAGGCGAGTTGGACCCTACGGCAATGAAGGAACGCACAACGTGCCAGGCGCCGACCTTGACCATGAATTCTATGCCGACTTCGGTGACCTCTGCCCCGCCGTCCTTGACCAGGTTGTTATACTCATACCAGGGGTGTTTGCCCCACTTGTTGTTCTTGCTGGTAGCAGAAATTGGAGCTGCGGAAAGCGCAATGCCGTCCTGGAGAGTGTATGCCTTGTTGCGGTCGGTCATTCCATCCAGGAAAGCCTCCCCTTCGGCGGTACACATGTTCATCAGGCCGCGTATGGCAATTTCCCAGGCCTGGGATGAACTGATCTCAGTTCCGCCTACATTCAGCACCCATGGAGTGTAGACTGAATAATCGTACTGGTTGTTGCCATAATTGTAGTAGTCGCTGGCGGTGTTGCCGACGATGGGGATGAAGTGGACGTTCTCCCATGCACCGGCTTTGCTGTGCTGGTTGCGCTCGCCGTCAGCATCGACATTGCCGATGGTGCTGGCCCATACGTCGAGGCCCTTGACGAACTCAACGGCAAAGTCCTTGAGTGTCGACTGGCTCGGCGCAGTGTACTGGGCCTGGGAGACAGCTATTTCGAGGCCTTCGGTGACGTTTCCGCCCTTGATGATAACCTTGCCTTCACGGACATCGCCGGAATTGGCGGCAGCCGTGACCTGAATGGTCACTTCTCCCTGTATGCCGGATGTAGGATTCACGGTTATCCAGCTTGCCGTCGAGGATGCGGTCCACTCTGTCTTTGCGACGAAGGTAGCCTCAAGAGTTTGCTCAGCGCTGCCGAAGTCGAGGCTCTTGGTCTTCAGGCGGATGTCGGGTTGCTCGACGCCATAGAGGTCGACATCGAACATCACGCCCTGGAGAGCGGTGTAGATATTGGAGTCGATGTTGTTGTCCAGCAAATACTTGTAGATACGCATCATCACGAGCAGCTCGCGCATCGCGGAAATGTAGCCTTCATATGTGCCGAGATTCAGGGTATTTGATGTGCTGCCGAATTCCTGGTAGTTGCCTATCTTTCCGAGAGGGCTGTTGGAGCCGACGGCGATGAATGAGCGCACGACGTGCCAGGCGCCGACTTTCAGCATGAAGTCAATATCGACACTCATGACTTCGCTGTCGCCCTGACGCACAAGATTGTTGTATTCATACCAGGGATTCTGGCCCCACTTGTTGCTCGGGCTGGTTTCGGAAATAGGGGCGGCGGACATGGCCAGGCCGTCCTGAGCAGTGTATGCCTTGTTGCGGTCGGTCATTCCGTCAAGGAACGCCTCGCCTTCGGCGGTACACATGTTCATGAGGCCGCGGATGGCGATTTCCCACGCCTGCGAGGAACTGTATTCCGTGCCTCCGACATTCAGCACCCAAGGGGTATACTTGGGATCATACTGGTTGTTACCATAGCTGTAGTATGCGCCTGTCGGGTCGCCGACGATGGGGATGAAGTGGACGTTCTCCCAGGCGCCGTCGGTGCCGTATTGGTTATGGGCGCCGTCGGCATCGACATTGCCGGTGGTACTGGCCCAGACGTCGAGGCCCTTGACGAACTCGGCGGCAAAGTCCCTGAGGCTCGGGGCGCTGGACGTCCATTCGGACACGTCGGCGTCCTTGTTGTTCAGCACGCCGAAGGTGGAGCGCTTGATCGTCTGGGGCTTTGTGCTGGTGAAGCTTCCCGCGGTCGATGCAGTCTTGAAGGTCATGGTGAATCCGCCGTCAAGGGCACCGGGGAGCAGGGTCATGTAGTAGGACTTGCCAGCCTGGAAGGTGCCGCCGCCCGGGGCCGTGAGGGTTACTTCGTACTCCGGTTCAATCACTTGGGCCACTTCAGGCTTCCCGTCGGCGCCGAACTGGAATTTCACCTTGCCGGCCAGGGGCTCGCCGTTGTTGCCCTTGAAAGTGACGGACTTTATGTCTGCCCTGGAAACGAAGAACTTGATGCCTCCGCAGAGGTTCCAGAAAGCGAGGCTGGTCGAGCTGGCCTTAGCCATTGCCGGGAACGCATTGCCGGAGAAATTCCTTGCCACACCGGCCTGAGTGGCAGGTATGACGGTTGTTATCGACATTCCGTCGCAGGAATTGGCGGTTGAATAGGGGTACACGGCCCAGAAATCCTGCTCCGTGTCGCCCATGGTAATCGAGCCGGACAGTTCGGCGGTTTCGGCAATGTCGGTGTTCGTGGACACGAACTTGCTGCCGCCGGCCGAGCCGCTGCCGTAGAAGACGCTGACTTCTTCAGCCGCGTTCCACCAGACAGAGCCGTCGTCCATGCGCATGGACTTGGTGGCGGGGACGAGGCCTTCCCTTGATGCAATGAGGGTGATTCCCTTTTCCGGGATTGCCTCAGAAGGATCGATAAGGTTGTTGCAGGCGAATGCAGACGCTGCTGCAAGCGCAGTCAAGGCATACTTAAAAAGCGTTTTCATACCGTCCCTCCTTAGACTACCCAGTCTTCTTCAGAAATACCTTCAAGTCCCCCTTCAGTGGGGCTTTCGCAGATTAGTTCGGCACAGAGAGCGGACCATTCCTCGCTCCGCGGCTCGACATACAGTAAACGTTTCTTCATTAGTATTAAGATATTACGTAAAAAAGCAAAGTTAAAAAAAAATCCGTACCTTTGACACCCAATGGGACAGTTTATTATCTCGTTCTCGGATTTTATCTGCGGCTACCCTCTGTTCTTATGGCTGATCGGAGGCGGGGTTTTCCTGTTTATCTACTCCAGGGCAGTCTCCCTGCGGCATTTCGGGGACTCGATAAGGGCCCTTCGCAAGAACGGCGGCAACGGTGACGGGGAAATCAGTTCCCTGCAGGCCCTGTTCGGGGCCATCAGCGCCACGGTGGGCATGGGCAACATCGCCGGCGTGGCCATTGCCATCGTGGTCGGCGGTCCGGGAACGGTGTTCTGGATGTGGATCAGCGCCATCCTGGGCATGGCGACCAAATTCTTCGAAGGTGCGCTGACCATCATGTACAAGGGGCGGACGCGCGAGGGCGAGCTTCGCGGCGGACCCATGTACGTGATCATGGAGGGCCTGGGGAAGAAGTTCAAGCCGCTGGCGGTGCTCTTCTCCTGCGCCGCTTCAATAGGTTGCCTGAGCATGCTGCAGGCGAACCAGACGGTGGAGGCCGTTATCACGCTGACGCCTGACAGCTGGTTTGCGGGCGGCGATTTATGGTTCCGCCTGGTGCTCGGAATCACGATCACGGCGATAGTGTCCGTGGTGATCCTTGGAGGCATCCAAAGCATCACAAAGGTGGCGTCGAAGATGGTACCGACGATGGTCACGCTGTACCTGCTCCTTGTGCTTGCGGTGGTGTTCATGAACCTGGACAAGGTGCCGGGGGTCTTTGCGAGCATATTCAGGGAGGCGTTCAGCCTGAAAGCCGGCATCGGCGGGCTGATCGGCGTGGCTCTGACGGGCGCACGGCGGGCGGTCTACATCAATGAGGCGGGCGCGGGTACGGCGATGATGATGCACGGCGCGTCCCGCAGCAAGGATCCGGTCCACGAGGGCTTCGTGGCCATGCTGGAGCCTGCAATCGATTCGGGCCTGATCTGCACATTGACGGCGATTCCCATCATCATGGCGGACTGCTACCACATCGAAGGGGTGCAGGGGCTGTCGATAGCCATGGCGTCGTACGACGTACTGCTGCCGCATGTGGGCAAGTATGTACTGATGCTGCTGATCCTGTTCTTCGCCTTCTCGACGATGTTCTCTTATTCCTACTACGGACGCGTCTGCACGGAGTTCCTGTTCGGCGCAAGGGCGGCGAAGTATTATGAGTGGTTCTACCTGCTGATGCTCCTCGTGGCCAGCGTTCTGACCGTAAAAGTGGCCATCAGCATCGAAGACATCGCCTTCGCCTTCATGACGCTCCCTACCATCTTCACCATCGTCAAACTCTCCCCCAAAGTCATCTCAGCCTTAAAATACTGGGAAAAGGAACACAAGGTCGGATAAGGGGTTGCTACCGCAAAACTGTGGCCGCCCATGGCCACCCCGAAGGGCAAATGTCCCCAGGGGGGACAAATAGGGGGAAAACATACCATCGCAGATGGGAGGGGCCCACGAAGTGGGAGGGACGAGCGAAGCGAAGGTTTTGCGGAGCAACTCCTTATCCGGCCGAAACCTACTTCAGATCGAAATCGACGATGATGGGGCGGTGGTCGGAAGGCTCGTAGAAGCTGGTGACGACCTTGCTCTTGACGGGACGGGTGTAACTGTCAGTGTGGATGTGGGCATCTACAACAGCATCTGCAAGAGGCTTGGTGCAATAAACGAAGTCGATGCGGGCATGGCCGCCGGTCGATGAATAGAAACTCATAGGCTCACGGACGTTGACAATGTCGATATACGGCGTGCACTCGCGGATGTAATCGTGGACCAAGAGCCTCGTGTCGTCATCCTCGAAGCGGTACACCCAGTTGTCGGCGCGGGAGAGTGAATTAAAGTCCCCCATCATCATCCAGTACTCCTCCGCGGCGCCAGGAACGCTGCCGATCGTGTGGCGGCAGATGTACTCCATCTCAACACGGCGGAACTTATCGCCCTCATGTGCCTCCCTGCTGCGCTCACGGTCCTCCTTCGGCACGTTGTAGCCATAACCATGCGGCCACGTGTGCAGGGTCACCAAATTGAGCTGCTTGCCGGCAATCTTCAGCCGTACCCAGCCGGCACCGTGTGCGACCAGAGTGTCGGCATTGCCAACCATACGGTCAACGGACTCCAGCGGGAAGCGGGACGTCACAACCTGCGGGTAATTATCGCGGTGGCCGCTGATATACACATACTTATGGCCGTAGCGCCTGCCCAGGCGCTTCCAGTGCACCGTCATCAGGCTGTCCGCACGCCATTCGTTGATGTTGTCGAGTTTAGTATACGTACCGGTCTTGTAGATTGGCTGCGACTCGCACCATACGCACACATCCGGCTTCTGGGCCTTCACCCAGTCCGTAAACCGTTGGTAATCATCGGTCTGCCCGTCCCACATACCATTCTGGATATTCCAGTAAACAAGGCGCACGGGGCGGCCCGCATAAGAATCGACGCTCAGCAACAATAAGGCGCAGAGCAGCGCACACACAAGCTTTTTCATTATACTCAATACTTTTCTTCGGCCTCGGAGAGAGCCTCGGTGCAGAGGCAGTCGCACAGTTCGTTGAAAGGCTGGCCGTTGTGGCCGCGTTCCCATTTCAGGTCGATCTTCAGTTTCTGCTCCCGGATGAGTTTCTTGTAGGACACCAGCAGGTCCACGTCGGGCTGGTTCTTCCGCCTCGGAGACTTGCCAAGCCCCTGAGCGGCAGCAAGATTGTCCGTGATAATCCGGGCATAGCTGCGGTACGGCAGGGCATTGATGGCGGCAAGAATGGCCAGCAGTTCCGCCCGCTGGCTGGTCTCGTTGCGCAGCACGAACGACTTCTGCTCCACGAGCGTCACCCCGTCGGATTTCAGGATTACATAAGCTCCCGCACCTACATTCTTGCTGGCTGAATAGCCTCCGTCAGTGTAAATGATGAATTCCTGCATCTACTTGCTGAACAAGGAAATGGCACCGAAAACACCAAGGGAGGCGGCAAGCATGATCACGCCCGCGAGAATAACTCCCAGCATCACGAAGACGACGCTCTTCTTGAAATCCATGTTCAGGATGCTGGCGGCAAGCGTTCCGGACCATGCACCCGTGCCGGGAAGGGGTATGCCCACGAAAAGCAGCAGGGCTATATAGAGCCCCGCGCCGGCCTTCGACTCCAGCTTCGCCCCGGCCTTTTCGCCCTTCTCGAGGCACCAGCGGAAAAAGCCCCCGATGACCTTCTTGTCCTTCCCCCACTCCAGCAGCTTGCGGCCGAAGAGGAAGATGAAAGGCACGGGAAGCATATTGCCCACGACGGCAACTATATACGAAGGCACAAGGGGCAGCTCGAAGCCCACTGCATACGGAATGGCGCCGCGAAGTTCGATGAGCGGCACCATCGATATAAGGAAAACGATTAAATATTTCTTGAACACTACGCAAATATACATTCTTACTGCGAAAGAAGCAAATCTTGATGCGCGCGGGCGCACATACGAAGATATTTTGTATCTTTGCAGGACATGAAATCCATCCTCGGAATAGGCAACGCCTTAACGGACATCCTTGCCGTCCTCCCGGACGACACGCTGCTCGAGACCTACCATCTGCCCAAGGGCAGCATGCAGCACGTCGACATGGAGACCGGCGACATGATCTGGGCTGCCCTCAAGCCCCTCGGAGTCAAATACGTGGCCGGAGGAAGCGCCGCCAACACCATTGCCTGCACCTCGATCTTCGGCATGCCGTCCAGCTTCATCGGCAAGATAGGCGACGACGAGCTCGGCCTGCTCTTCAAGAGCGACCAGGAGCAGTACGGAGTCAACACCCTGCTCCTCAAGAGCGAGCACTCCAGCGGCCGTTCGATGGTGTTCGTCAGCGGCGGCAACGCCGAGCGCACCTTCGCGGTCTACCTGGGAGCGGCCCTCGACCTCGTGCCCGAAGACCTCAAGCCTGAGTACTTCCAGGGCCACGATTACTTCCACATCGAAGGCTACCTCGTCCAGAACCAGGCACTTATCCGCAAGGCCGTGGAGATCGCGCACGAAGCCGGCTGCATCATATCCCTTGACATGGCGTCATACAACGTTGTCGAAAGCAACAACGCCTTCCTCCACGACATAGTGGACCGCTACGTCGACATAGTCTTCGCCAACGAGACTGAAAGCCGTGCCTTCACCCAACAGGCCGACCCCAAGCAGGCTCTTGACGAAATCAGCAGGCACTGCAAGATAGCCATCGTGAAGGTGGGCAAGGACGGCAGCTGGGTCAAGTCCGGCGACGAGGAATACTACATCCCCGCCTGGCCCGCCAACACCATCGACGCCACCGGCGCAGGCGACACCTATGCCGCCGGATTCATCTACGCCCACTCCTTCGGCATGCCGCTGAAGGTCTGCGGAGAGGTCGGATCCATCATTGCCGCCAAGGTGGTCGAAGTCATCGGCACCAAGATCGACATCCCCCGCTGGCGCGACGCCAAGATAGAAATCCGTAAGCTCATCGCCGACAACGGCGGAGTTCTATAGTTCCAGCATCCGATAAACAAAAACTATAAAATGTTTGAAATTTTAACCAAAGAAATGCTGACTCCAATCATCTGCAGGATGAAGGTCTCAGCACCCAGGCTTGCTGCAGCAGCACAGCCCGGAGAATTCCTGATTGTCCGCGCAGACGAGAAAGGCGAACGCATCCCTCTGACCATCAGCGACTTCAACCGTGAGGAAGGGACCGTCACCATAGTGACTCAGCGCATCGGTGCTTCCACTTCGGACATCATTGCCTATGAGGCCGGCGAGAGTTTCGCCGACGTGGTGGGCCCTCTCGGACAGCCGTCCGACTTCGTGAAGATGAGCCCCGAGGAGCTTGCGAAGCAACGCTATATCCTCATCGCCGGCGGCCTCGGCACCGCCCCCGTGTATCCGCAGGCAAAGTGGCTCAAGGAGCACGGCGTCCCTGTGGACGTGATCATCGGCGCCAAGACCAAGGACCTGCTCATCTACGTGGATGAGATGAAGGAAGTCTGCGACAACCTGTTTGTCTGCACCGACGACGGTTCCTTCGGCTTCAAGGGTATGGGCACCAATATGCTGGAGCACGTGGTCTCCGAAGGCCACAGCTACACCCAGGCCGTCATCATCGGTCCCATGATCATGATGAAGTTCACCACCCTGACCTGCAAGAAGCTCGGCATCCCCGCCATCGTGAGCCTGAACACCCTTATGGTGGACGGCACCGGAATGTGCGGCGCCTGCCGCGTGAGCGTGGGCGGAAAGACCCGCTTCGCATGCGTGGAAGGACCGGAATTCGACGGCTATGAGGTCGATTTCGACGAGGCTATGCGCCGCCAGGGCCAGTACAAGGCAGAAGAAGCGCAGACCAATGAAAAACACGTTTGTAAAATAGGGAGGGGACAATAATGGCTAACAGAATACCCAGAGTCGCGGTGCGCGAGCAGGATCCGCAGGTCCGCGCAAAGAATTTCGAAGAAGTGTGCTACGGCTACAACCGTGAGGAAGCGATGCTCGAGGCGAGCCGCTGCCTGCACTGCAAGAACCCCCGCTGCGTGGGCGCCTGCCCCGTGAGCATCAAGATTCCCGATTTCATCGCCAAGGTGGCTGAAGGCGACATCAAGGGTGCCGCAGCCATCATCGCCGAAGACAGCTCCCTGCCCGCAGTGTGCGGACGCGTGTGCCCGCAGGAGACGCAGTGCGAAGGCAGCTGCGTGCTCGGCGTGAAGGGCGAGCCCGTGGCCATCGGTAAGCTCGAAAGGTTCGTTGCCGATGAGAATCTCGGCAAGGCATCCGCCACAGTCGCTCCCGCCAACGGCATAAAGGTCGCCGTCGTGGGCTCAGGCCCTGCAGGTCTCGCCTGCGCTTCCGACCTTGCCAAGTGGGGCTATGACGTGACCATCTTCGAGGCTCTCCACAAAGCCGGCGGCGTGCTGGAATACGGCATCCCCGAATTCCGTCTGCCCAAGGACAAGGTGCTCAAGCACGAGATCGAAGAGGTCCGCCGCCTCGGCGTGAAGATCGAGACCGACGTGATCATCGGCAAGACCGTGACCATCGACTCCCTGATGGACGAAGAAGGCTTCAAGGCCGTGTTCATCGGCTCCGGCGCCGGTCTGCCCAAGTTTATGGGCATCCCCGGAGAGAACCTCTGCGGCGTGTTCTCCGCCAATGAGTTCCTGACCCGCAACAACCTGATGAAGGCATGGCGCGAGGACTACCTGACTCCTATCCACGCCGGCAAGAAGGTCTGCGTGGTCGGTGGAGGCAACGTGGCAATGGATGCCGCCCGCACCGCCCTGCGTCTCGGCGCCGAGGTCCACATCGTGTACCGCCGCACCGAGGCCGAGCTGCCCGCCCGTAAGGAAGAAGTCCACCACGCCGCCGAGGAAGGCATCATCTTCGATATGCTGACCAACCCCGTGGAGGTGCTTGGCGACGAGAAGGGCTGGGTGCGCGCCCTGCGCTGCATCAAGATGGAGCTCGGCGAGCCCGACGAGAGCGGACGCCGCAGCCCGGTGGCCATTCCCAGCAGCGAATTCGAGATTGAGACCGAGACCGTGATCATGGCCCTCGGCACCTCCCCCAACCCGCTGATTTCCAAGACCACACAGGGTCTTGAAATCACCCGCAGGGGCTGCCTCGTGGCCGACGAGAACGGCGCCACCACCCGCCCTGGCGTCTTCGCCGGAGGCGATGCCGTCACCGGCGCCGCCACCGTGATCCTCGCCATGGGCGCCGGCCGCACCGCCGCCAAGGCCATCGACGAGTATCTGAAGAAATAACTATTTCCCTTAGAATACTGTTTTGAAATGGTTGCTCTCTGGCAACCATTTCAAAACAGTATTCGTATCATTTACTTACCCGACTGGTAGCAGCTGATGATTTTTGAGACAACTGCCCGGTCGGTCGTGCCGGCAGGGCCATGGGCAGAACCATGATACTCTGTAGCTTGCGTCGACTGAACTACCCTTGCTATATTGTCCGGCGTTATCCCGGCTCCAGGCATAACTATAATCCTGCCGCCGGCCTGGCGGACCAGCTTCGAGAGGAGTTCCCGTCCTTCATAGGCAGACCTTTCGTGCCCCGAGCTAAGCAGCCTTCTGCAGCCAAGGGCTATGATGTTTTCGAGCGCCTCCTCAGGAGCACGGCATTCGTCAAACGCTCGGTGGAATGTAACTTCGAGCGGCGCTGCTTTAGCCATCAGAAGGCGCATCAACGACATATCAACATTTCCCTGGCCATCCAGCGCACCGACAACTATGCCATTGACGCCCAATTGCTTACATAGCCCGATCTGATCGGCCATCACTTCGGCCTCGTCCTTTGAGTAAACGAAAATCCCACCTCTTGGCCGCACCAGCACATTGATTGGAATCTGCCGCCCCGCAGGGTTCGCTTCCAGCGCCTCGCGGATCAAATTCTCAGACGGAGTCACCCCTCCAATCTCCAGCTCCTCACACAGCTCTATCCTTGACGCGCCGCCACAAATCGCTTCCACGACCTCACGGACAGTCGTGCAACAACACTCGAAGAACAATTCCCTTCCCAAACAATGCACAAGCGAAGGCTATTTATCAGATGAAAAACCGATAGAGACGAAAGTCAGCACCTCGGGAAGGTCGGTGCGCCAGTATTCCTGGTTGTGTGTGCCTTCCCTGACGCGGAGCTGGGCACAGGGGAAGCCAAGCTTCTTCATCTCGCGCCACAGGTTCAGCGAACCGTCCACGAGATAATCGTCATCGCCGCAATCGATATACCAGCGTATTGCCGAAATAGCCTTCTGCTGCTCTGCCGGGCGGTCACGAAGATATTTCGGCATATCGTTTTCAGCCACGTGGTCCAGGTACTCCTGCATCTCCGGGCGGTCGTGGTAGGCGTTGGGACGGCCTTCGAGACGGCCGCTGAGCGGGCATGCGGAAGAGAAGTACTGCGGACGATGCATGGCGAACAATGTGGTGCCATGGCCACCCATGGACAAGCCTGCGATGGCCCTGTGCCTGGTATCTCCCACAATGCGGTAACGGCTCTCAATCTCGGGCAGGAACTCCTCGAAGAAGAAATCTTCGTAGCGCCAGCCGTCGTAGTTGAAGTAGCCCATATAGCGGCCCACGTTGTCGGGACCGTCGCCGGAAGCGTCCGGCATGACAATTATCATCGGCACGCTGAATCCGGAGCTCATGCGCCAGTCGGTGATTATCTTCATGTTGTAGCTCTTGGGCCAGGTGTTGCAGGTGCCTTTGGCCCCGTGGAGGAGGTAGAGGACGGGGTAGCGCCTGTCCGGATCCAGGTCGTAGCCGTCGGGCAGGTAGACCTTGTAGTTCTTCTCCACTCCGAGTATCTTGCTGGCAACCACGCCGGACTCGATGCGGCTGCCCTTCATGACCAGGTCGGCATAGACAGGAAAGTGGTCGGAGATGAATTTCCTGCCTGCATAGCTCTGGGTGACCACTTTGAAGCAAAGGCTCTGGTCGAAGCCGCTGTAGTAGATGTAGTCAATGGGCTGCAGTTCATCGAGCTTCGCATTCTTCTTGGTGATCGTGGGAGCGCCTGTTGAATTGCCGTATTTGCCGAATCCGTTGAAGGAGCCGATGGTGTCGGCGTCGATGGAATAAAAGCGGGCGTTCTTCATCAGGGTCGATATGTCAGTCAGGCACTCGTCATCGGTCAGCACATTGAAGTCGCCTGTGAGGACCATGGGAAGGCCGTCGGGATTCATAGCCTGTATCCTGTTGTAGATCAAGGCAAGACCTTCCCTGCGGGCCACGGCTCCGCGGTGGTCGAGGTGGGTGTTGACGAAGTAAAACTTCTGCCCTGAGGCGATGTCGCGGAGGAGGGTCCACGTGGCGGTGCGGCGGCACTTGGCATCCCAGCCGTAGCTCGGCACATCGGGTGTCTCGGAGAGCCAGTAGGTGCCCCATTCCAGCAGTTCGATAAGTCTGGTGTCGTAGAACACGGACATGTGCTCACCGTCCGACTTACCGTCATCACGGCCCACGCCAACCGCCTTGTATTCAGGGCATTGCTCCAATATGTAGGCTACCTGGAAATCGTATGCTTCCTGCACTCCGAACACTGCAGGATGGATGTCGCGGAGCATGGCGGGGGTGGCGTCCTTGCGGATTTCCCAAGCATTGTCGCCGTCCTTGGCGACTCCGAGCCGGACGTTGTAGGACATAACCCTTATGCTGGCGCCGGCAGTTATGGACAACAGCAGGGCGAGGATGAACAATGTGGTTCTTCTGAACATAGCTATTTGGTATTTAGTTTGTATTCAACGCGTTGACAATGGACGAGACGCTTGCCCGGACATGGAGCCCATGGTGCCATATTATTCTTTATTGGTTGGTCTTTTCAGAGCGTTCGTTCGGATAATTGCTGTTCTCCATATAATAGTGGCCGTTGCAATGATAGCCGCGACCTGGCTCCCATGGATAATACAAGCCATGCTCGGCAGTCTTATAGCCCTTGTAGGTGCGTGTATAGACGTTTTTGGTTTTATCAGATGGATCCGGCCCTACCAATTCATAGTCGTATGAATAGGTGTATTTATGGTTGTACACCAACTGTACTCCGCTGGTGGAATAACTGGCTGTCCAGTCGGGCAAGGGACCTTCTCCTGCGATTCCCACAACTATCTTCTCCGACTTCGGGATGTCAAGGGTCAGGCAAGTACTTTCCACTGAAACCCTTGACAGGTTGGGACATCCTGAAACCCTCAGAGAATTAAGGGAAATAGGAACCTCGACAGTCTTCAACTTGGTAGCTCCACTGATTATTATCGACATGTCACCATCAGTAGCAGCAGAGGCCATTCTTGTGACAGACAATTCTTCCGCGATGTCAGGGATACCCGACAGGGTAGTGGCCGAACTCAGTTCCAGAGTCAGTTTCTTGGTATTGAAGTTCTTGAGGAAGCCAAACATATCTTCCTTTACCGCGGTCAGAAAGATTTGATTCAACGAAGTTCCAGAAGCAGAAACGGACGCAGGAACAATCAATTCCTTTTTATCGTTATACATCATCCCGCTCCATATAGTACGAAGAGATGAACAGTCGTCAAGCTTAAGTGTACCGGAAATACCGCTGAGGAAGTTCAGATTTTCAATGCCGCTTCGGCTGAGATCGACATCCTTGGGATACCGTTTGTGAAAGTCAATGCTACCCACTGAGCCATAATCCCCATTGCCTCTCAGTGCTTTGCTGTGAACCTCCAGCCGGCCTTCTTCGGCAAACCCCATGAATACTCCGCAACAGGTGTCATTGTCGATGACCAAGCTCTTAAGTGTGCCAGATTCAGACTCACACTTAATCAACCAGTTGAAGGATGTGGGATGCCTGCCAATGTTGATTGACCAGTCTCTTGTGATATATGAATACGGCAGGGATATTTCCACCTCGTTTATACCATAAGACAGGCTGCTGCGCACATTCCAGAAATTCTCCGCATCAGGATCCTCCCAGTTACAATCAGGGTAATACGTATAGAAGCCGGGAACGGAATCGATTATGTCCTTGAGTATCGGCCTCAGTTCTTCCATGGGATAATCAGCCTTGTCCTCAATATAGAACGTACGGTCAAACTGCTGGACAGGATACATCAGCAGGTCGAGATTGCAGTCGAAAGCACTTATCCCGATTTTCGGACCGACGATATTATAGTAATGCCCCCTGGGCAGGTTGGAGGCAACACCTGTCAGCCGCACTCCATCAAGGCTGAGTGGCACATTTATTCGCTTGGTCACATAGTTGCTGGAATTTTCCGATTCCCTGTCCTGATATTCCAGCACAATGAACATGTTCTTGTCATAAATACTGTTCTGTTTTTTAATTGAGGTCACGAACTGAACATTGTTGCCGGTAACAGTATAATTGAATGACGGCGCCAGGGAAGGAATCAAGTAAAGCTTGCAGAGGGAGTAAGACAGGTCGCCCGGGAACGAGAAAGGAGTACTTCCTTTCCAGCCATAATCGAAAGACCCGCCGAATTTAAGGCTGAAAGATGACTCAAAGTACGACTGTGCAAGCACATCTGCGGCCATAGCGCCAGACATCAGGTTCACAAGGGTCTCCTTACTGAACGGGATAGAGGAGTTGAAGGTGCCGTTGAGGCGAGGCTGCAAGTCAAGGGTAAGCTGCAGCGCTCCGGCCCAGATGCTCAACCCTATGCCAATATCAGGCCCTACGGAGATTCCGCCGCTCAGGGCGCCGGACACAGTCACAGGAGAGGTTTCCTCCGGCTCCGGTAAAGTACCATAGTCGGCATATGCACCACCCTCCTTTGTGTAACCCAGTTCGAAGTACTCATCCATGTAAAAATGGAGGTTCGTGGTAAGTGACACTTCACCCGTGAGATCAACGTTCAGTTTTGCTGTAATGACCGGGTGCAGAGTAACAGGTCCGACAGGGAAAGTGCCGAATATGAAGCTGTATTTTTTCGACTTGAAAATATTCTGGGTGCCTGAAGCCTTAAGAGCAAAAGCCACATCAAGTTTGGCGCTGTGCTCGATACGGGTCCTGAATTTATTGAGGCGACACCACGACAGGTCGCACTCGGCATCCATTTTAAATCCAAGCACCAGATTCGGTGTCACTGAACAATTCTCTCCCAATGAGATATTGGATGATATTCCGAAAGCCGTCGGCAATTGTATCTGGAACCCGGCACTTGCCTTGGTGGTAGTAAACTGCACTTCGGCACCATCCTCGTCAAGCACACGATCCACATTGCTCGCAAGGTCCAGATCCATAGTGGAAAAGTGAAGATCTTCAAATACTTCTTCAAGCGTTGCCGGAGCTGTGTGGATATTCCACACTTTATACTCATCGCTGCCGGTAGCGTCCGAAGACCTGACCACAGCTGCATAGCCCTCCGGGAAGATTTCCGAAGCAGGGAAAACAAATACATCCCCTTCATAAACAGGACTGCCGCCAAGGTCTGAGTCATTAACCCGGAAGCCTTCTTTACTCACGTCAAAAAACAGCGCCGCAGTATCTTCGCTAAGGACTATGGTGCGTGAACCATACTTATAGCGACACTTGCCATCGTCATCAGCCTTGCCGTAATCGCTTTCATCGAACAGGCGTTTGCGCACGCTTACGGTGCAACTTGCAGTCTTCCCGCCGTCGTTGGTACGCACGGTCACGATCGCGGTTCCGGGCCCTGTTGCAGTGAACGTTCCTTCCTCATCAACCTCCACTACAGAAGGATCAGATGATTCCCACGTAACAGATTTATCTGTAGCGTTTTCCGGCTCAATGAAATAGTCAATGGAATCAACACCGCCAACATTTAGGATTACTTCGGTTCGGTCCACACTGATGGAAACGACCTTGACAGTTTTCCCAGCAGAAGGATTGTCCGGATCATCATGAACGATTGGATCGTCCGGGCCATCAGGATTGACACCGGGACACGCGCAGAGGACAAAAACCGACAATACTAATGCTATGTAACGCAAAACTGATGAGATCTTCATAACAAAAAAGATGATTATCACTGATTTTATGCAATATATAGATTATTATCTACAATCCGAAATATTTCATCAAATCTACCGTAAAATGTAACTCCTTAACATTCAACCACAACTGCATCTCCTATGAGGAAAACGGTGCATAGGAGAATCAGTTATGGTTGATTCTCAGGAACTTACAGATAACGCCACAGCTTTTCTGCAGGGCACAAAAAAAATCGCCCGAGTCGGAACGACTCGAGCGATTCGAAAAGCGCCCCGAAGGGCAAATAAAGATTAGAAAAGTAGCTGCCGCAACAAAAAAAGGGCCCGAGTCCTATGACTCGAGCCCTTCGAAAAGCGGCAGCTACCTACTCTCCCACCTGGTGGGGCAGTACCATCGGCGCTAGTGAGCTTAACTTCTCTGTTCGGGATGGGAAGAGGTGGATCCTCACCGCGTTTGACTAACCACCGCAGTATGTTACTTGAGAGAGA
>JAILIM010000093.1 GCA_024695285.1 Bacteroidales bacterium | reverse complement strand
CTCTTGTTATGCTTACGCCGGACAAACATACCACGAAGGTAACCATTTGTCGCGGGACACCCAAATTTGAAAACGAATCAGCCTCTCACGGCGCTCTATGGCCGATTCTCGGAGAAGTCACGAAAAAGTGCGGAAAAGAGGAAATCACTCCCGTTTGGCCGATTAATTGGCCATTCGGGAGTGAAACTGACAAAATCGCTCCGAAACCGGAGTGATTATCTTGATTATTTACCCCAGGTAGGCTCCGTTGGAGAGGAGGGCGGCCTGGAGGGCGCGGATGTCGACGTCAGCGGGCTGGACGCCGGCCTCGAGGGCGAGACGGGCTGCCGTGCCGGCGGCTTCGCCGAGGGCCATGCAAGTGGACATCACGCGGGTGCCGGCCATGGCCTCGTGGTTCATAGACGAGCAGCGGCCAGCGACAAGCAGCGACTCGACCTTCTCAGGCACGAGCACACGGTACGGAATATCGTAGGCATCCTTGGTGAAGAGCATCGTGCAGTCGCCGCCTTTGGCGTGGTGGATGTCAACAGGATATCCGGCCACGACCACGACGTCGTCGAAATGCTTCATCGATAGGATATCCTCAGCGGTCAGCACATATTTGCCCACGATCACACGGCTCTCACGTATGCCGGTGAAGGGCGCGACCTTTTCGACTGTCGCATCCTCGAAGCCCGGCACATAGCGGCGCAGGTACTCCGTGACGTCCTTCATCTGCTTGTGGGCTGTCAGCTCGCAGCGGGTGTAGCTAGCAGGGTCGGTGCTGTCGGTGCCGCTGACGCGGGTCATGTTAACCCAGATCTCATCGGGCTTCAGGCCCGTGATGAGGATGGTGCGGGACACCGGGATGTCGAGCCCCTCGGCCTGGGCCTTGCGGATCTGTCCGCGGAGGCCGACAGTGATGAAATGCCCGCTCACGAACTGCTCGGGCGGCATCACGTCCATGTCATAGACGTCCGGGTGCTTGACTATCGCATCCCGAAGTTCCTGCATCTTGACCCCGCGCATCTGGTACATAAGGGTCGGGGGCTGCATGCCTCCGGAAGCGTCGCCCTTGTGGCATTCCACGCCGGCGCGGAATGCGACGTCGCCGTCACCGGTGCAGTCGATCACCGTCTTTGCCAGAATGGCCTCGCGGCCGCACTTGGACTCGATGATCACGCCCTTGACGCGCTCGCCGTCTTTCAGGACGCCGCAACAGAAAACGTACATCAGCACCTCGACGCCAGCCTCTTCCATCATCTCCGCGCAGACGTTCTTCGCCTCTTCGGAGTCGATGATAGTCAGCGACATATGGTTCTTGCAGGGCTTGTGGGGGCCTGCCGCGCCGCGCGCCCTGAGGCGGTCTATGAAATGCTGGGCCTCACCCTTGATTACCTGATTTCCCTTGGGACCCAGGAAAGCAAGGATGGGAAGACCTATTGTCAGGTTGCCTCCCAGGTATCCCCTGCTTTCAAGCAACATGACCTTATGTTTACCGGTGCGGGCCGCAGCATAAGCGGCCATCACGCCGGAAGGGCCGCCGCCGACAACGAGAATGTCGACCTCGGCGCGGACATTGATATCCCTTGCGGGTTCGTGGACTGTCATAATACGAACTGAGCTAATTCTTTATATCTTTCATAACGGCGCAGGTAGAACTCATGCCGCCCGGCATCGGGGGTATAAGTCGCGCAGGCGCCTGGGCAAAGCGCATCCTCGGCCTCGAGCACCGACGGGTAAAGCCCGGCGGCTACGGAGGCGTGGATGGCGGCGCCCATCGCGCAGGCATCCTTGCAGTCGGACACCTCTATGGGGCGGCCGAGCACGTCGCAGAGCACCTGCATCACGAAAGGCGACTTCTGGGCGATTCCACCCACGGCAATCATCTTGTCGATGCGGATACCGCCGTCCAGATACTGGTCGATGCAGGCCTTCGAACCGAAGGCGGCAGCTTCCACCAATGCCCTGTAAATATCTGCAGGACCTGTGGTTATGCGGAGACCGCTGATACTGGCGGTCACGATGTTGCTGGGGTTGGGAGCCCGGCGGCCGTTGAAGAAATCGGTGGCAAGCGGAAGGTCGTCACGCAGAGCTATTTCCGACGCCAGCTGTGCCAGTTCAGGCAGGGGGATACCGCAGAGGCGCTTGAACCAGGCGAAGATGTCACCGAAAGCGGAGAGACCAGTCTCATAGCCCATGAAGCCCTCGAGGATAGTGCCTTCGGCCTGGCCGAAAAGGCCTTCGATGAAATGCCCCTTCATCTCCTCCACAGGCATCACAGCCATGTAGCAGGCGGATGTGCCCATATTGAGCACTGCAGTGCCGGGACGCACGCCCGCGCCGACAGCCCCTGAATGGGCGTCACAGTTGCCGACGCCCACAACCACGTCCGTGCCGAGACCGATACGCGCAGCCCATTCGGGGCAGAGCGTGCCGGCCGCTTCGGAGCAGGCAAAGTTGACCTGAGGCACCATGCGCAGCACAGGCGGCAGCAGAGGGTCGATTTCCTCGAAGAAACTCTCCGGAGGATATCCTCCCCAGTCCTTGTTCCACAGCTGCTTGGCCGCAGGGATGCAATGTCCCCACTTCATATCCGCGAAGCTGCGGCAGCCGGTCAGCAGGTTGGTGATGAAATCACACTCGTCTATGAATCCCCCTGCAGCCTCACGGACGGCAGCATTCGTGCGGAGCACGTGCAGGACCTTAGCCCAGGTGCACTCGGCGGAATAGTGGTTGCCGCTCTGACAGATGTAGTTTGGGGTGTAGCGGGCACCGGCGGCGGTGAATTCCTCAGCCTCAGCTGTGCCGGTGTGGTCTTTCCACAGCACGAACATGGCGTCCGGGTCGGATGCGAATTCAGCGCGCAACGACAGGGGCATGCCTTCGGAATCCGTGAAGCAGACGGTACTGCCGGTGGTGTCAACGGCAATCGCCTTGACGGCCGACGGATCGGGACAGGCGGCCACAACCTCACGAAGGACGGCTTCCAGGCACTCGATGTAGTCCAGGGGATGCTGACGGAACTGCTGGGAGAGCGGATCGCACCAGCGGCCTTCGGCCCAGCGTGAATAAGCGCTGGTGGCGGATGCCACGATACGGCCGTCGGAAGCATCCACGAGCACCGCCCTCGCGGAGTCGGTGCCGTAGTCGATGCCTATGGTGTACTGTGTCATTTCAATATGCGGGAAAGTTCTTTCTCAAGGGCGTTTTCGCCTGCAAGCGAAGCTGACGAGAGGCCGCCGTCCACCAGCAGGAAGGAGGCGGGAACGGTCTCGACGTTGTAGAGCACCACGGAAGACGAAGACCAGCCGCGGCCGTCGTTGACGTTTATCCAGGGCAGCTGCTGGGCCTTCACGACGGATGCCCAGGAAGACTTGTCGGGGTTCACGTCCACGGCGTAGATCTCGAATCCCTTGTCGTGCCAGCGCTTCCAGTGCGGAAGGAGACGGTCAAGGTTGAACATCTTGTGCGTCGCGTCGGAAGAGTCCCAGAAATGCAGCAGGATGGCCCTGGCCGGCAGGGACGCAAGCGATACACGCTGGCCGTTGATGTCGGGAAGCTCGATGTCGGGGAAACCCCGGACCTCGGCATTGTCCACCAGGTTCTGCATCTGCAGCGCGCTCTCCCTGCGCTTTGTCTCGCTCTCGAGAGCAGCCACGTAACGGGACTCGGGATAAACAGTCTTCAAGGTGTCGACTGCCTTGCGGAAAAGGATGGCGTCGGAGTAGCGGCTGAAAACTGGAGAATAAGCGTCCAGCTGTTCGAAGAAAAGCGGGACCACTGTCAGGGACGTGGGGTTGTCCATTATGTAGCGGACGTTGGCCCTGTAGTGGTCGATGTAGATACGGCTGAGCTCCGCAGGGTCGGTCGCGGCATCCATAGCAAGCTGGAAACGGACATAAGCCTGCTCGTTGGCCTGCAGCGCTGCGGATTGCGGGGAGCCTTCAATCGTGAAATTGCCGAGGGTGTCAGCCTCCACAGCCACGCGGTCACCGGCTTCGAGAAGCAGGGATGCTATCTTGGTGTCCTTGTAGAACAGATAGACGAACTCAGGCTGGCCGGGCTTCACATCCACGCTGTAGCGGACGCGGCCGGAAGCGTCGGTCTTGATGGTGTCGAGCACCTTGTAGGCGTTCAGGTCGAGCCTGCGCACCTCGACGGATGCGCCGGGGGCCTGGGCAAGCGTGCAGACTATGCTTGCCTTGGGGGTGCAGGCCGCAAGAAGGAGGGCCGGCAGGAAGATGAGACTAAAGTTTCTCATACTCGGCAAGTATGGAGGCCGCGATGCGGGCCTGTTGTTCCGGAGTCACCTTCGGACGCTCCTTGCGGAAGTCCAGGTCGCCTTCGGTCTGGAGAGGCACGAGGTGGATGTGGGTGTGGGGAACTTCCATTCCGAGCACCGCAACGCCGATGCGCTTGCAGGGCACCGCGGCCTTAAGGGCAGTCGCTACCTTGCGGGCAAAGGCCCACAGGCGGGCATAGGTACCTTCGTCGAGATGGAAGATGTAGTCGTCCTCAACATTGCGCGGAATGACCAGGGTGTGGCCTTCAGCGAGGGGGTTAATGTCCAAAAAGGCGTAGAACTCATCGTCCTCCGCCACTTTCCATGAAGGGATTTCGCCCTTCGCGATCTTGGTGAACAGTGTCATAGGGATATATCCAGAATCTTGAATTTCATAATGCCTGAGGGCACCTTCGCCTCCACCGTTTCGCCCTTGGAGTGGCCCATGAGGGCGCGGGCGATGGGGGTCGTGGCGGCGAGACGGCCCTTGGAGAAATCGGCCTCGTTCTCGCCAACGATGGTGAATACCATTTCGTTGCCGGCGCTGATGTTCTTGACCTTGACGGTGGTCAGCATCTGGACCTTGTTGGTGTCGAGCTGGCTCTCGTCGATGACCTTGGCGTTGGCTATAGTGTTCTGCAGTTTGGCGATCTTCAGTTCCAGGAGCCCCTGGGCCTCACGGGCGGATTCATATTCAGCATTCTCGGAAAGGTCGCCTTTTTCCCGTGCTTCTGCGATGGCGGCCGAAATGACCGGCCTCTGTGCAAGAGCTTCCGCCAGATCTTTCTTCAGTTTGTCGAGCCCTTCCTGGCTCATATAATGTGTTTCTGCCATAATTAGGTTAATTAAAAAGGAGTCCTGCCTTGGGACAGAACTCTAACTACAGTGCAAATATACGATAATTTTTCAATTATTGCTATATTTGCCTTTACATTTATAATTAATAAAAAGATGAAATACATTAAGGAACCGGCACGCGAGATTCCGGTCAGGGAAGAGGTTGACGTGCTCGTAGTCGGAGGCGGTCCTGCCGGCCTTATGGCAGCCCAGGCTGCGGCCCTCGTCAAAGGAACTTCTGTCATGCTCATTGAAAACCGCGGCGCCCTGGGCGGGAATATGACCCAGGGACTTCCGCTGCTGGGATTCCTCGGGCGCAAGGGCAACGAGGTCATCAAGGGCCTCCCCCTGAAGTTCGTCGAGCGCCTTCGCGAGCGCGGCCAGGCCACCCACCATCGCGCCTGCCCGCTCCACGTGAGCCTGACGATGATAGATCCCGAAGGCACCAAGCGCCTCGCCTGGGAAATAATGGAGGAGAGCGGAGTCAAGGTGCTGATGTACGTCATGTGCGTGGATACCATAGTCGAAGACGGCAGGATAAAGGGGGTCATCATTGAATCCAAGAAGGGGCGCGAAGCCATACTGGCAAAGTGCGTGGTGGACTGCACGGGCGACGGCGACGTGGCCTACCGCGCAGGAGCCCCGATGGCCTACGGCAATGACCAGGGCATAGCCCAGCCGCCGACACTCATGTTCTCAATGCGCGGCGTGGATTCACGCAAACTGCGCGACGCCGTTGCTGACCACCCGGACATCTACGACATCGATTTCATCCCCAACGAGTTCTTCCGGGCCGACGACAACTGTACGATGGTCGGATTCCGCAACCAGGTGCAGGAGGCCCGCAAGCAGGGCTACAAACTGCCCGTCGAGCGCACCATATTCATGACCGGAATGGCCCCCGACGAATGGTGGGTCAACATGTCACGCGTCAACGGCATCGACGCCACCGACCCCGAACAGTACACAAAGGGCGAGGAACTCTGCATCAAACAGAACGACGAAATTGTCCGCTACCTCAAGGCCTTCATCCCAGGATTCGAGAATGCCTACGTGGACCGCGTGGCCCCGTTCATGGGCATACGTGAGACCAGGCGCATCATAGGTGAATACATACTCACAGAGCAGGACATCTTCGACTGCGCCCGTTTCCCGGACGTCATCGGCGTTGCTTCCTACCCTGTCGACCTGCACCACCCCGTCGGCGGCGACTGCACGCTAATGTGGTGCCCCGACTGCTACGACGTTCCCTACAGAAGTCTCGTGCCCTTGAAGGTCGACGGCCTGCTCTGCGCCGGCCGCAACATATCGGCGACGCACCTGGCGCTGGCCTCCGTGCGCGTCATGGGTCCGGCCATGTGCCTGGGTGAGGCCGCCGGAAAGGCCGCAGCGCTCTGCGTGCGCGACGGTGTGGAGCCCAGGAAACTGGACGTGAGCGAACTCCAGCAAGCCCTTCGCGAAGAAGGCGTTTACTTCAGGCCATGAGACGGATGCCGGCCATAGCTTTGCTGCTGTTCATCCCCTTCCTCTTACAGGCACAGGGGCTGAAACAGGAAGACGTGCGCTCCGACGTGCGCCTGGCAGCAAGCTGGTTTGCCGGCTACCGCTACTCCGCCCCTGCGGAAGCGCCGAAGGCTCCCGCAGGCTTCAAGCCCTTCAATATCAGCACCTATGCCCGCCACGGAGCGCGCCTATACAGCAAGGAGAGCCTCTACGACCAGATGCACAAGCTGATGACCTCTGCCGACGCGTCCGGAAAGCTGACGCCGCTCGGAAAGGAACTGCTGGTGCGCAGCGAAGCGGTCTACCACAGGGTACGCGGCCGCGCCTACGACCTGACAGAATATGGCCAGCGGCAGCACCGCGAGGTCGCAGACCGTATCTGGAAGTCCTGGAGGCCCGTTTTCAGGCAGAGGCGCACCATCGACGCCCGCTCCACCCAGACCAACCGAACCATACTCTCCATGGCTGCGGCGCTGGATGAATACCGCCGCCTGGACGGCCGTCTCAACATACGCTTCGACGCATCTGCGGCCGACATGGGCGTGCTTAATCCTACGAGCAAGTACAACCCCAGGGCAGAGGAAAGGGACTGGAGCCGCGCTTTCGAAGCCGACACAGCCCGATGGAATCCCGCTTTCAACCGGCTCTGGAATGAGAATCTCGACATCCAAAGCTATTTCGGACGCTTCTTCACCGACCCGTCAGTGGTGCTGAAGGTGTTCAAGAACTACGTCAACGCCGCGCGTATGTTCTATTTCTACCTCAGTTTCTCCGAAACCCTCGGACCGGAAGAATCGCTGATGTACCTGATGGATCCCGATGATGCCTGGAAGGCCTGGGAATGCGAGAATTTCCGCATGTACAGCTGCTGCGGCGCGACGCCCTTGTACCATGGCCGCAACTGGGCCCTGGAGGAGGCGCTGCTTCGCGACTTCCTTAAGTATTGGGAAGAGGACATGGACGGCGACGTCGCTGCTCGCCTTCGCTTCGGACACGACTACAAGATTTCCGGCACGCTCGTGCTGCTCGGCGCAGAAGGCTGGGACAAGACCGCTGACGACCCCCACAAGGTCAAGGAAATCTACGACTTCGGCCATATGCCGATGGCTTCCACCCTGCTTTTCGCCCTCTACCGCAACCGCAAGGGCGAGGTGCTTGTACGCTGCACCCTGGACGAGGTGCCCATAAGTTTTCCCATCCCTTGTTACACCGATACGCGGGGCCGCGAATATGCTTCATTCTACCGCTGGGACGATTTCAGGGCCCATTGCGAAGCCCGCCTTGCCATCGCCGATAAAATACTGGAAACTACTTAGTTATGCTACGTAAAACAAGAATCTGCCTGGCCGCGTTGTGCTTCGTCGGCATCACGCTCCTGTTCGTGGGAATCGGCCGCGACTGGTGGGGATGGCTCCCCAAGCTCCAGTTGCTGCCCGCCACGATGAGGGTCATCGCAGGCGCCACGCTCGGCAATGTCGCCGTGCTTCTCGGCATCCTGCTCCTGACCCTGCTATTCGGCCGCATCTACTGCTCTGTCCTGTGCCCCCTCGGGGTTTTCCAGGACCTGGTGCTATGGGTGCGCCGCACTCTCGGACGTTGGATTAAACCGCTGCGCAAGCGCTTTAAGTTCAACAAGGAACGTAAAGCCGTCCGATACGTCTTCTTCGGCATCCTGATCGTTTCCATCGTGGCCGGCATACAGCTGGTGGTCGCCCTGCTCGGGCCCTACAGCGCCTACGGCCGTATGGTGACTAGCATCGCCGGCAAGGGAACGGCGCCGGTCATTATCGCCGCAGCAGCGACATTCGTCGTGACAGCCGTGTGCGCCTGGTGCTGGGGCCGTGCCTACTGCAACACAGTCTGCCCCGTGGGCACGTTGCTGGGCAAGATCAGCAGCCGTTCCGTTTTCGGTCTGACGATAGACCGTGACAAATGCGTCAAATGCGGGGCCTGCGCGCGCCAGTGCAAGGCTTCCTGCATCGACGACAGCACGCAGAGCATAGACCGCTCGCGCTGCGTGGGCTGCTTTGACTGCATAGACAACTGCAAGGTCGGAGCCATACGTTTCGGACGTCCCGCCAAAGCGCAGCAGGAGCCCGATGGGGCTTCTGAGGGTCGCCGTGCCTTCCTCAACACCTCCGCCGTGCTCATCGCAGGGGCTGCAGCCAGCGGCCTTGCGCGCGCACAAGAAATGAAGGTAGACGGCGGCCTTGCGCCCGTGGAGCCGAAGGCAGATCTGAAGCGGGAACCGCTCCTGGTGCCGCCGGGCGCAGGCAGCGTGAAGAATTTCTACGACAGCTGCACGGCCTGCCAGCTCTGCGTTACCGCGTGCCCTAACAAGGTGCTGCGCCCCTCGACGGACCTGGAGCACCTGCTGCAGCCCCGCATGGGCTACGAAAACAGCTTCTGCAGGCCTGAGTGCACAGCCTGCTCCGAAGTATGCCCCGCCGGAGCCATCAGTCCGGTAGACCGTGACGAGAAGACCCTCATCCGCATCGGCACCGCCGTCGTGGATCCCGAAACCTGCCTTGCCGCCCTCGGGAAAGAGGGTTGCGGCAACTGCGAGCGCCACTGCCCCACCGGCGCCATCTCAATGGTAACCATAGAGATTCCGGAGACGCAAAGCGTCGACTCAGGGGGTGTCGGGGGGAACGCCCCCCGTCCCCTGGGGGCGCAGGGGGATAGTAGCCTTTCGGCAGTGACCGGACGACGGCGTCGTCCTGTCGTAGCCGAAGAACAGTGCATAGGATGCGGAAAATGCGAGTATCTGTGCCCCGTGAGGCCCGTCAGCGCCATAACGGTTAAAGGACTGGAAGAACATTTAAGGAAATGAGTATGGACAGAAGAGAATTCCTGAAGAGGAGCGGCACCGTTGTAGCAGCAGCTGGACTTGCCGCATGCGCCCCGAAAGTCAGCGAGGGCGGGAAAAGCCAGAAGGCACCGGCGGAACTCGGGCCCATGCTCCAGAACTTCCCGGGCATAGGAGTGCTCGGCTACGGCTGCATGCGCTGGCCCATGACAAAGGACGCCGACGGCAACGAGGTAATCGACCAGGAGAAGGTCAACGCCCTCGTGGACGAGGCCCTCGCGCACGGCGTCAATTACTTCGACACGTCGCCTGTCTATCTGCGGGGCGATTCGGAGCGGGCCACGGCCGAGGCGCTCAACCGCCACCCCCGCGAGAGCTGGCTGCTTGCCACCAAGCTGTCCAATTTCGCCAACGCGACCTACGAAAACTCGGTCAAAATGTACCGCCGTTCGCTGGAGATATTCAAGACGGACCATATAGACTACTACCTTCTGCACTCCATCGGCAGCGCCGACGATTTCAACCGACGCTTCGGGGACACCGGTATAATGGATTTCCTGATGAAGGAAAGGGAGGCCGGCCGCATCAGGCACCTGGGCTTCTCAATCCACAGCCACAAGGAAGGCTTCGACTCCATGATGGAACTCCATCCGGAATATCATTGGGACTTCGTGCAGATACAGATGAATTACCTGGACTGGACGCACGCAGGCGGCCGCAACACCAACGCGGACCATATGTATGAGGAACTCACGGCCAGGGGCATACCCGTCGTGATCATGGAGCCGCTTCGCGGAGGAGGCCTTGCGACGCTGACCAATCCCCAGACCGCCCGTCTGAAGGCTGTTGAGCCCGACATGAGCGTGGCGTCCTGGGCCTTCCGCTTCGTGGGAAGTTTTCCCAACGTGATGACGGCGCTCAGCGGAATGACGTATATGGAGCACCTGGAAGACAACCTCAGGACTTTCTGCAATTTCAAACCGCTGAAGGAAGAGGAGTTCAGTATGCTGGAGGAAATTGCGGACGAGCAGTCGAAATTCCCTCTGGTCGGTTGCACTGGGTGCCAGTACTGCATGCCCTGCCCCTACGGGATCAATATTCCTGGCATATTCCGCTTCTACGACCGCAGCGTGGTGGACGGCACATATGTAAAAGGGCCTGAGCAGGAACGTTACGCACGCGCGAGAAGAAGATATCTTGCCGAATACGACAAGGCGGTTGAATCCGTCAGGCAGGCCGACCACTGCATATCGTGCGGAAAATGCGCGAGTTCCTGCCCGCAGCACATACGCATCCCCCGGGAGCTTCAAAGAATCGATAAATACATTGAAGAAATCAAGCAGGAAAAGTTTGATTTATAAAGAAATTTGCTTTAAATTCTTTAAGGTATTAATTTAAAAAATTAAAAACTCGCGTTTCCTTCAGCCGGAAAATGCGAGTTGGCGTCTTTAAATCAGCATTTTGAGCATAAAAAATTTGGAATTGTGAAAAAATATTCCGACCTTGCGGCCTAATTTGCATTAGTACTTTTAAGTTTGAACTAAAGCTTAGTTAGTATAATTTTTTGTTTAATTTAACGTAACGCTTATGAAAAAAGCTAAACTGTTCTTCAGCGCTTTGTTCCTTTTCCTTGGCGTGACGCTCTCCGCTCAGAACGTCAGTTTCAAGGGTACGGTCAAAGATGCATCCACCGGTGACGGCATCCCCTTCGCGGCCATTCAGGTCAAGGGCACCAGCACCGGTACGACCACGGATGCGAACGGAGCATTCAGTTTTTCTGCCCCGTCCAACGCAACGCTCATCTTCTCCTCCATCGGTTACATCACGGAGGAAGTAGCGCTCAACGGACGTAGCCAGCTTAACGTTTCCCTGCGCCCCGATGCAGAAGTGCTCGGTGACGCTGTCGTTGTTGGTTATGGTTCCGCAAAGAAGGTCGGCAACCTCGTCGGTTCAGTCACGACCGTGACTTCCGATGTGGTCCGCAACGCGCCGGCCGCATCTGCTCTCGACAACCTCCAGGGCCAGGTGGCCGGTTTGAGTGTTCTCACCACCGGTGGTATCGCAGGTGATAACTCCGTTTCCCTGCAGCTCCACGGTATGGGTTCCCTCGGTTCCAGCACCACTCCGCTCTACATCATCGACGGTATCCCGTCCTCCAGCCGCACGATCATGGCGATGAACCCTAACGACATTCTCTCCATCTCCGTGCTCAAGGACGCATCCTCCACTTCCATCTACGGTGCCCGTGCTGCTAACGGTGTCGTCTTCGTGACCACCAAGTCCGGTTCCTATGATACGAAGGCCCGTGTGACCGTCCGTTCGCAGTATGGTATTTCAACCCTCGCCAACGAGCAGTTCTACAACAACATGATGTCCGGCGACGAACTGAAAGACCTCTGGCTCCGCACCGGCAAATTCACTGCCGAGCAGATCAAGGCCAACTACACCGACAAGGGCTACACCGCCAACACCAAGTGGCATACCATCTTCCAGCAGCTCAACAATCCCCAGTACCAGAACGACGTGACCATCGAAGGCGGTGGCGCAAAGGTCGCCTACCTCATCAGTGCTTCCCAGTTCCATCAGAGAGGTACTTCCGTGGGCAACTTCTACGATCGCTACACCGTCCGTTCCAACGTCCAGGGACACCCGAAGGACTGGCTCAAGGTTGGTATCAACCTCAACCTCTCCGGCGACCAGAACCAGCAGAACAGCAACTGGAACAATGCAGCCTTCGACGATGCAGGTGCATACCTTTCCGGTGGTCTGTCCTATATGTACAACCCTCTGCACCCCGCCTACGACGAGGACGGCAAGCTCTATCCCTACAAGTTCCCCAACGGAACCAACAATCCTTATTATTGGATAGAGACCTACCCGTCCGTCACCAACCGTTATGGCCTGAACGGCGGCGCCTACGTTGAGATCGAGCCCATCAGGAACCTCAAGTTCCGTTCCCAGATCGGTACCGATACGATGTTCTACTTCAGCAACAGCCAGTCCATCCCTTCCAGCAAGATCCGCAGCGGCACCGGTGCTAGAGGCAAATCTGCACAGATGACCTCCAACAACACGATCACCAACACGATCGAGTACGGCACCACCATCGCCAATGACCATCGCTTCTCAGTGCTCGTCGGTCACGAAGGCATCAGCAACTGGTACGATTATTTCTCCGCATCTTCCTCCGGCCAGACCGAAGACCGTCTCAATATCCTCCAGCAGGGTACCCAGAACTCCAAGAGCGTGAGCGAATCTTCATCTGCCAGCAAGTTCCTCTCCTTCTTCGGCCACGCCGACTACAGCTATGCCGGCAAGTACACCATTGACGGAACGATCCGTAACGACTCTTCTTCCCGTTTCGGTAAGAACGTCCGCAACGCTCTGTTCTGGTCTGCAGGTGCCCGCTGGAACATCAGCAAGGAAGGATTCATGAAGGATGTCAACTGGATTAAGAACGCCAGCTTCAAGGCCAGCTACGGTACCCAGGGTAACGCCGAAATCGGTAACTATAGCCACCTTGCCCTCATCGGCACGATGACCAACTACAACGACGGCAACGCATGGGCAGTCGGCCAGCCTTCCAACAAGGACCTCACCTGGGAGAAGCAGTCCCTGCTTTCCATCGGTGCAAGCGCCCGCTTCTTCGACGCAATTGACCTCGAGGTCGAATTCTACGACAGGACCACCAAGGACATGTTGATGGATGTTCCTTATCCCTACACCAGCGGCTTCAGCGAGCTGACCGCCAACGTGGGTGGACTGAAGAACACCGGTATCGACATCACCCTCGGCATCGACATCATCCAGAAGCCTGATGCATACCTGCGTTTCAACACCAACTTCAACTACAACAAGGAGAAGGTGTCCGAGCTCTTCGACGCAGCCTGGGACGAGCAGTTCCAGAGGTATCGCTGGATCATGGCATCCTCCGGTCTCGCTTACATCCAGGGCCTCCCTGTGATGTTCTACTGCCCTATCTACGCAGGTGTTGATCCTGAAGACGGCGCCCCTATGTGGTATGTGCCCGGCGACGATCCTGACGTGACCACCAAGGACAAGACCACCAAGGACTATGATGAGGACGCCCTCATGCAGAACACCGGCCTTCAGCTTTCCGCTCCCATCGTGGGTGGTTTCGGTCTGCGCGGCGGCTGGAAGTTCCTCTCCTTCGCAGTGGACTTCGCATACGTGCTCGGCAAGACCCTCATCAACAACGACCGTTACTTCTACGAGAACGTCAACCAGAACGCATCCTACAACAAGAGCAAGATGGTCAGCGACTACTGGACTCCGACCAACAAGAACGCCCAGTATCCTGACTGGACCAAAGGCTACGTGATGCAGTTCGACACCCACCTCTATGAAGATGCCTCCTTCCTCCGCCTGAAGAATGTCCAGGTCGGCGTCGCCCTCCCCAACAAGTGGCTTGAAGCACAGAAGCTCTTCGACAGCATCAAGCTCACATTCACCGGACGTAACCTCCTGACCTTCACCAACTACACTGGTGTTGACCCGGAAATCGACGGTAACCTGACCTACGGCCGTCTGGGTAACAGTAAGCAATACCTCGTCGGTCTTGAGTTCACCTTCTAAAATATCGCAGCAATGAAAAGAATATTTACATACATCATTTCGGCTGTCGCTTCAGTCTCCCTGTTTGTTTCCTGCAACCTGGACCTCTATCCTATCAGCTCCATCGCTTACGATGAGGACGCCCGTCTGATCCAGACCAAGTCCAACCTCACCGCACTCGAGAACGGCTTGCTCGGTTCCTATAGATCATGCCAGATGGGTGAGTACACCATTGCCAGCGAAGTCATGATGGACTGCTTCAACGCACTCATCGACTATGGCAACAACTACGGCGGCATCCACAAGACCGACTACAACTTCACCTCCAGCGACTACTATGTGGAGGACTTCTGGAGCGCCAACTACAGCGCTATCAAGAACTACAATATCTTCATCGCTGCCGCCGATGACGTCGACGATGAAATCAAGGCCGACACACAGGTTGTCAAGGGCGAAGCCTACTTCCTCCGTGCAGCCAGCTACCTTAGCCTCGCCCGTCAGTTTGGAAAGGCCTACAAGGCAGCTTCCGCAGCAACCGACCTCTGCGTCCCTCTGGTGATTAAGTACGACCAGCAGGAGAAGCCCGCCCGTGCAACCGTCCAGGCCGTCTACGACCAGATCAAGGCTGACCTCGACCAGGCTGCAGAGCTTCTTAAGGACGTCAAGGGTGAGCCCCGCAAGGACAGGCCCAGCATCGACGCAGTCAACGCTCTCTATGCCCGTTACTATCTCGACATTGCCAACTATGCAAAGGCTGCCGAATATGCCCACAAGCTGATTGATCCGGGTGTGTACACTCTCGCAGCAACTGCCGAGGCAATGCAGAAGGAGTATGTCAACGACGAAGGCACCGAGCCTATCTACCAGGTGTTTGCCAGCCTTTCCGAAGGCACCAACAGCAACAATCCCTACACTTTCTATCAGGCAGACGACAAGAAGGAAAAGGTATTCAGGCCTTACTACATCCCTACCAAGACCGTTATCGACGCGTATGAGGGAGGCGACCTCCGCTTCACCGCATGGTTCGACAACCACGAGTGGGTCCTTACCAACGGTTCCTTCTATCAGGGCCAGTTCTATGTGTTCACGAAGTATTGGGGCAACCCTGCTCTCACTTCCGCCCTCAGGAACGGCCGTCAGGCTCCCAAGCCTTTCCTCATCAGCGAGCAGTACCTGATTGCCGCCGAGGCCGAGCAGGCATCCGGCAATACCGCAGCTGCAAAGGCTGACCTCAACGCCCTCCAGGCCGCACGTGGTGCCCAGCAGAGCGAGGCCACCGTCGATAACATCCGCAAGGAGTGGCTGAGGGAGATGATCGGTGAAGGTTACCGCATGACTTGCATGAAGCGCTGGGGCATCGGCTACAACGGACGTCCCATGCAGGCAGGCGCCGAGGTTGTCCTCAACAGCGGCGACGTTTATGACGGCAAGGTCTTCAAGGCCGACGACTACCACTTCCAGTGGCCTATCCCTTCTCACGAGATGAAGATCAACAAGAATCTCGTCCAAAACAAAGGCTATGCTACCGAATAATCTTAAAACAGCAAGGAAATGAAAACTATCTATAAAGTATTTATTTGCGCTGCAGCCCTTCTTAGTCTTGCTTCCTGCAACAACAAGATGGAATACAAAAGGGTGCCATTCGTGGTGCTCAGTTCAAAGTCCGCCAATGTTAAGGAAGATGCCGGCAAGGTGACTGTCGATGTCATTGCCTGCAATCTGACCGGTCCCACCACCGTCACCTACACCCTTACTGGTGACGCAGTGGCCGGCAAGCACTACAAGCTTGCCGACAACAGCGGTGTTATCCAGTTCGACGAAAGCGGTTCCAAGACCCTCGAGTTCGAAATCATCAACCACCCTGGCGAGTACCTCGGCAATGCTGGTCTCAAGCTTGATCTCAAGGAAGCCAACGGAGCCGAAATCGGTGCCGTGAAGTCTTTCTCTATGACCATCCTCGACAATGACATCCCCGTTGACTGGGTTTTCGTCGAAGGCACCTGGACTGCACAGGACTATGACGGTGACACACCTGACGGAGATCCCTACAAGGCTCAGTTCAAGAAGATCGACGATACCACCGTGGCCCTCATCAACCTCTGGGGCGGCGGCGAGGCCCTCCAAGGCACGATTGCATTCGACGCAGCGACCAACTCTGCTACTATGTCATTCGCCCCAAAGCAGGTTGTTATGGATGCTTCTGCCTATGGTTACGGTCTCCTCCCTATTCTTGGATTAAACGCCGACGGACAATGGGCATGGGCTCCCATCAATGCCACTGTTACTGCAGCAGGTATCACTTTCGGTGTTTGGAACATGCTTATTACAGCCGGACAGTACGCCAATTATCTATGGGCTAACGCCGGTTACACCACAGTGTTTACAAAGTAAGCATTATTAACCCTATTGAAAACCCGCTCCCGACCGCTTTTGGGTCGGGGACGGGTTTTTATTAAAAAAGAAGAAAATGAAAAAAATCCTTTTGCTTTTTGCAGGCATCTGCATTCTCACTCCCCTATTCGCCATCACTCCTTTCGAGCCCAGGGAGACCTGGCCCTATCTCTATGAGAATTTCGAGCCCGGGGCAGTCAGGACCAGCAGCGGAGCCCTGATAGCAGAGGGTAGCTACAATGTCTGCATTGCAGACGGGTCCTTGCACTACATTTCCGAGGGCAAGGTCATGAAGGCCGATATGGCATCCATTTTCACCGCCCGTGTCGGTGAAGACGTATACGTGAAAGTCCGGGGCGCAATGTACAAGGTCCTGGCCGAAAACGACTACGGCAGCATCCTGGAAGGCGTGGAAGTGGACTGGGATGAGTACAACAAGGTGGAGGTAGGCTACGGCGTGTCCGTGTCCACATCCTCAAGGCACGGACTGAACGTCATGGCTCTCGACACCGGCGGCAACATAAACATACTCAATGAAAGGCTTCAGGTTGTCTCGGACAACAAAATGCGCGGCAAGGTGGTCCCCCTGAAAGTGACCACCTACATCTACTGCCACAACCGTCTCACCCGAGCGGGCAAGGCTGATATCCTCGACCTGCCCGGCATAGACAAGAAAGACGCAAACAGTTTCATCAAACAGGAAAAGATCAAGTGGAGAAAGACCGACTCTCTCCTTAAAGTACTTGAATATATAGGAACACACACAGCCGAATAATACGCTATGCGAAAAACTTGCTTGCTCACGGTTCTTCTGGCCGTCGCATCATGCACCATACAGGCACCGACGGAGCCAAAAGTAACTGACAATCAGGAACAACGCGTTTCTGCAACCATTCCTGGAGAACTCTACGTAGAATTCTCCGAGGAAATGATTGCCCGTATTGAAGAAGGATTTAAGGCAGGAAGCCTGGAGACCAAATCCCCGGGCCTTAATTCTGCTTTTGCCACCCTTGGAGTCACTTCAGCGGAACGAGTATTCCCTGATGCCGGAGAATGGGAGCCCCGCCACCGCGAGGCTGGCCTGCACCGCTGGTACCGTATTAAATACAATCCTGAGATAGCAGAAACCAAGGCCACCAACGACTTCTACGGCATCCCCGGGGTAGTGTGCGCAGGCCCAAGAAGAAGAATACAGGCAACAGGTTTTTTCAACGACCCGATGTCCGATAAACAGTGGTCGCTCTACAATGACGGTAATCCGTCCTCAACCCACTCCAAAGGCATTGACGTTAATGTCTATCCGGTCTGGGAGCGCTTTACAGCCGGGCGCAACGACGTAATCGTGGCCGTTTTGGATGAAGGCGTACAACTGAACCATCCAGACCTCAAGGATGCCACCATTCCCGCAGGAGCCAACGGCAGCAAATCATTCGTGAATGACCACGTCGGTTATGGCATAGTCACCGGGGATCACGGCACACACTGCGCAGGAATAATTGCCGCCACTAACGACAATGGACTGGGAATCAGCGGCATTGCCGGCGGCCGCAAGGGTGAGCCTGGCGTCCGTATCATGTCTTGCGCCATAATGATGAAGGACCCGGAAGATGAAGCCAAGACCATAGGCGGCAATGATGAAGACGCTATGGTCTGGGCTGCCGACCACGGTGCAGTGATCAGCAGCAACAGTTGGGGCTATGTCTTTGAAAACGAGTCAGAGGCATCCAGAGGTGACAGGACGGCATATTTTAAAGTGTTCCGGACTGCAATGGAGTATTTCATCAAGAATGCAGGCTGTGATAAAAACGGAGAACAGCGTCCGGACAGTCCGATGAAGGGTGGAGTAATAATCTTTGCCGCCGGCAATGAAGGCTGGCAGCACGCCTGGCCTGCCGAATATGAAAACGTCATCGCAGTCGGAGCCGTCAGTTCCAAAGGATCACGTGCTTATTATTCCAATTTCGGAGACTGGGTGGATATTTGTGCCCCCGGCGGGGATGCCAAAGCAGGGCCTACGATCCTGAGCTGCGTCTCAAAAGACGGCTACGCAAGCTTTCAGGGCACCTCCATGGCCTGCCCGCACGTCAGCGGCGTAGCGGCACTTATCGTTTCCCATTTCGGAGGCCCCGGTTTCACCAACGAAATGCTCGTCGAACGCCTTCTTGGCGGTGCAAGCAAGAATAAGGCGCCCTATATGGGCAAAATTGGCTACATGGTAGACGCAATGGGTTCATTCAGCTACGGCGGAACGATTGCGCCAGAGCCTGTTGCCGACGTTCAATACAGCACACGCTCCAACTTCATTACCGCATCCTGGAAAGTGACTGCCGATCTGGACGAGGTTAAGGCATACGGCTACAGGATGATAGTCAGCCAAGACCGCAGCGTCCTCGAAAACCTGAATCCTGCAGCGCTTCCTGAGGGCATACGCTTCAAGGATGTGGAAGTCGAAAGACTGGGAGTAGGTGCAGAAATCACCACGACCATGGATGATTTCGGTTTTGAAACCGTCTATTATTCTACTCTGGCCGCCTACGACTATGCCGGCAACTTCTCGGCATTGTCAGCCATTTCCGAAATCAGGACCGGTCCCAATGCGGCTCCGGTGATTGAAATTCCGGACAACCTCGACCTGCATTTCAAAGCATTCGAGAAGCGTTCCTTTGAGATCCCTGTCTCAGAACCCGACGGTCACGAATTCACCGTGGACATCCAGTCCGATTCCGATTTTTTCCAGTCGTACATGTCGGAGAGTGTCCTGAAATGCACCGTGGATGCCCTGCATGCTGATTACGGCACCAGCACGGTTACTATCACCGCCACCGACAAATACGGGATGGCTACTAAGAGCACATTTACCATCGAGGTGCTTCCGAACCACACACCCGTAGCTTCGGACGCGATAGAAAACATACTGTTCAACCGCGTCGGAGAAACAAGGGAAAAAGCTCTTTCAGACCTGTTCACGGACGAAGACGGCGAGCCTCTGGAGTACTTTTTAAGCACTTCTACGTCAGGCGTGGTCCATCTCAATCCCGTGGAAGGGACGTTGCGCATTATTTCCATAGGTATTGGCCTCACGGAAGCCAAAATCAAGGCCACGGACGCCAGAGGCGCATCCGACTCCCTCATGTTCCGCGTATTCGTCAAGGATCCGGCCCGTTCCGTGGACCTCTATCCCAACCCTGTGACTACGAAACTGAACATCCGCCCCGCAGATCAAGGAAAGATCGAAGTCACTATCACCAACAAGATAGGTTCCGTGGTCTATTCCGGCAGCGACGATGCATCTCCTTTCTTCCCCATGTCCATTGACGTGAAGGATTTTGCCCCCGGTGCTTACTCCGTCAGCATCAAGGGAGCCGGCGCCGACGGCACACACACAATCGTAAAGATATAGAAGGCTATGAAAAAGTACATACTCTTATTTACTGCCATATGCCTTTACGTCAGCGCCGCAGCCCAGAGCGTGCCTTCGCTGCTCATACCCACCGACAGCCGCTCGCTTGCAATGGGTGGCGTGACTCGTCCTCTTAGCGGCAATTACTCCCTGGATGCGCAGGGCAGCTTCGGAATCTGGGCTCCACAGGCCATCAAGAGCACAGTAATAGGCGCAGATGTCGCCCTCTGCCTTGGCAGAAGCATCCTTATAACATTGGAAGGCAAGTCTTTCCTGGATACTCCTTATGAAGAATCCGGAGATCAGGGCAAGGTCAAAGACACTTTCCAGCCCTACGACTTCAACATAGCTCTCGGCGGCGCCTATTTCTTCAACGACTGGTTCTATGCCGGACTCAAACTGCGTTCAGTGACCTCCGTCCTTTCCAGCAAAGGCAAGGGCAGCGCCTTCTGCGGCGATATCTTCGCCGGATATGGCGCCGAGAAATGGTCAGTCGCCGTCGCAGGCCGCAATATAGGCTCAAAAATCAACTATGGGAGCGGGGACTGGTCCCTGCCCGCCCTGGCTGCCATAAGCGGCGAATACAGGCCGCTGGAGGGCCTTAAAGCGGATGCTGAGGTGGATTACCTCTTCAGCGGTGCGCTTATGGCCGGGATAGGCGTCGAATACGGATTTGCAGATATGGTGTTTGCCCGCGCCGGTTTCCACTACGGCGACCAGGCAAAAGCCCTTCCCACCTTCGCATCAGTGGGTATAGGAGCCAAATTAATAGGCATAAGGCTGGATGCAGCATACGTGTTCCTGTCCAAGACGCTTGGAAACAGCTTCCTGGTCAGCCTGGGATATTCATTCTAAGATTATTGCGCCGAACCGCCTACGAGATCGAGTATCTCGGAGGTGATTTTCTGCTGGCGCCCCTTGTTATACTCGAGCGTAAGCTCCGCAAGCAGGCTCTCACCATTGTCGGTGGCGGCCTGCATTGCTATCATGCGGGCCGCATGCTCCGCTGCAGCAGAATCCAGAAGCGCCGCATACAGCCGTAGATCAAGCACCTGCGGCATCAGGAACTCCAGCAGCCCGACCTTCGACGGCTCCAATATATAGTCCCCCTCCGTGCCGTCCGTGCCGTTCGTGCCGTTCGTGCTGTTCGTGCTGTTCGTGCCGTTCATGCTGTTCGTGCCGCCGGTGCCCCCTATCTCCCTATCCCTCAGCAACTTACCGCTTTTGCCTGCATCATCTTCCGTGCAGGCAGATTGCGCAATGTCTTGAATGTCAGGGAGTTGCGCGGCACCGAGATACGGCTCCACGACGACCTCCTGCCGGCCGGTGCTGACGAAATGGTTGTAGACCAGCAGGACGCTGTCCACATCTCCGGAAGCACTGAGAGAGCGAAGTTCCTGCGCAACCGCAGCTACGGCGGAATACTCGCTATGCGACACCAGCGACGTATAATCACGCTCCACCGGAACGGAAGCCTTACGAAGCGCCTCGGCAACCTTCTTTCCGAAAGCCCAGGCTTCGACCTGCCGGCCGGAAGCGCTAATCGCACGTATCTCACTGAGAGTGCGCTTGATTACGTTTGAATTAAACGCCCCGCACATCGAGCTGTTGCTCGAAAAGGCCACCACCACAGACCTTCCCGGCCGCTCATCCGCATCTCCCGACTCAGCGGATCCGTCTGGCCGGCGGGGAGATGGTCCCAGGGGCCTTTGTCCCAACTCTGCGTGATCTTCAGGCCGGTGAGGTTTGGGGTCAAAGGGCCTTTGTCCTAAGTTTATGGCCCTTTGACCCCAAACCCCACCGGCCATAACTCCATCAGACATAACCCCACCAGCCGAGGCAGCCGCCAGCATGGAAGCAAGCGCCTCCTCATAGGGTCGCAACGCCTCGATCGCCCTCTGTGCCCTCCTCAGCTTTGAGGAGGCCACGAGCTTCATTGCCGAAGTGATCTTCAGCGTCCCGCGTACGGATGCGATGCGGTCTTTTACTTCCCTAAGAGACGACATATGTCGGCAGCTATACCCTTTATGCGTTTTTCAGCGCCGTCGGACACGACGCCCTGCTCGAGTTCTTTCAGTATGTCAGCGCAGGAGGCCCTCATCCGTTCGAGGAAAAGGCGCTGGAATTCAATGACCTGGCCGACTTCGATGTCTGCCATCAGCCCCCTGGTGCCGCAGTAGAGGATAGCTACCTGCTCCCCTACCGGCATGGGGGAATACTGGGGCTGGATCAGCAGCTGGTTGTTCTTGCGGCCCTTGTCCAGGGCCATGGCCGTGACCTTGTCCAGGTCGGAGGAGAACTTGGAGAAGGATTCCAGTTCCTCGAACTGGGCCTGGTCGATTTTCAGCGTACCGGCCACTTTCTTCATACTCTTCACCTGGGCTGCGCCGCCGACTCGGGACACTGAGATACCCACGTTGACGGCCGGGCGGAAACCGGCGTTGAACAGGCCGCTTTCCAGATAAATCTGGCCGTCGGTAATGGAAATGACGTTGGTCGGGATATATGCCGACACGTCGCCCGCCTGCGTCTCGATGATAGGCAGGGCCGTCAGCGAGCCGCCAGCCTTTACCTTGCCGCGCATCGAGTCGGGGAGGTCATTCATCTGCTCGGCCACTTCCTGCTGGGAAATGATCTTGGCGGCACGCTCAAGGAGACGGGAATGGAGGTAGAAAACGTCGCCAGGATAGGCCTCGCGGCCGGAGGGACGGCGGAGGATGAGCGAGACTTCGCGGTAGGCCACCGCCTGCTTGCTGAGGTCGTCGTAGACAACCAGGGCGTGCCTTCCTGTGTCGCGGAAATACTCGCCGATGGCCGCTCCGGCAAAGGGAGCGTAATACTGGAGGGCCGCAGGGTCTGCCGCCGTCGCCGCGACCACAATTGTGTAGTCCATGGCGCCTTTCTCCCTGAGGGTCTGTACGATGGAGGCCACCGTGGAGCCTTTCTGCCCCACTGCCACATAGATACAGTAGACGGGATTGCCTTCGAGGAAGCCCTTGCGCTGGTTGATAATAGTGTCGATGGCGATGGCAGTCTTGCCAGTCTGGCGGTCGCCGATGATCAGCTCGCGCTGGCCGCGGCCGATGGGGATCATCGAGTCAATGGCCTTGAGGCCGGTCTGGAGGGGTTCGTGCACCGGTTCGCGGAAGATGACCCCAGGCGCCTTGCGCTCCAGAGGCATGCGCACCGTCTCGCCCTGCACCGGACCGAAGCCGTCGAGGGGGGTGCCGATAGGGTCCACTACCCTGCCCACCAGGCCTTCGCCGACATCTATGCCTGCGATACGGCCGAGACGCCGTACGCGCATGTTTTCCTTGACGGGATCGGTGGGTCCGAGCAACACCGCGCCGACGTTGTCCTCTTCGAGGTTCATCACCACGGCCTTGACGCCGCAGTCGAACTCGAGCAGTTCGCCCGCTTCCGCCTTCTGCAGGCCGTAGATACGGGCCACGCCGTCGCTGACGGTCAGCACGCTGCCGACTTCCTCGTATTTGAGCGAAGTATCGACTCCCTTGAGCTGTTCAAGGAGTATGTCGGAGATTTCGCTTGCCTTGATAGAGTTTTGTGCCATCGTTAGACTATCCTGTTGTTCTTTTCAATAAAATTGCGTTCCAGCAGTTCAAACTGCCGTCGCACACTTGCGTCCAGCATCATTCCGCCCACTTCCACCCTGTAGCCGCCGATAAGTGAAGGATCCACTTCGGCCTCAAGGAGCACCTTGTTGCCCGTGGATGATTCTATCGATTCACGAACACGCTTCTCAAGCGCCTCGGAGGGCACCGCCGAAGTCAGGATTACATGCGCAAGGCCGGCGGACTCGCAGTAAAGGTCCACGAAAGTGCGCAGCACCCGCTGAAGATACTGAGTGCGGCCGTTGCGGACCAGGAGCGAGAGGAAACTGTGCAGGTCCGGTTCCATCGGGGAGGGCAGCGCCGACGGATTACGGAGCATCCGGAGCACCTGCCCGCACACCCTTTCCCCGCTCCCGTTCTCTTCTGTGAGACGCAGGAGCGCTGTGGCGTAGCGCTTAGTGATTGCTCCGGTATTCATTCTAATTCGGTTTTGCCTGGGATGCTTCCTCTGCGTAACGCTTCAGGAGCGCCTGCTGCTCAGGGGTGGATTCCAGTTTTTCCCGCACCACTTTTTCAGCCACGGCAACGGACAGGGCCGACACTTCCGAGCGCAGTTCGCGCATGGCAGACTCCTTCTCAGCTGCTATTTCGGCGCGGGCGCTGCGTATCATCTCGGACGCTTCCGCCTGAGCCTTCTGCCTCGCCTCGTCGAGTATGGCCTCGCGGGTGCGGGACGCTTCCTTGAGCATCTTGTCCTGCTCCGAACGTGTCTCGTCGAGCATCTGCGCACGCTGGCGGGCTGCTTCATCGAGGCTGGCCCGCGCCTTCTCGGCCATACGGAGGGACTCCTCTATATGGTCGGAGCGCTTCTGGACGGCCTTGGTGATGACGGGGAAGCCGAACTTCGCCAGGACGAAGAACACAGCCCCGAAAATCAGGACCATCCAGAAAAGCAGGCCGAAATCAGGAGTGATGAGGGACATGACTAGTTATTGACTGCGAGGAGGCAAACCAGCACGCCGAAGAGGCACACGCCTTCGATGAGTGCACCGATGATGATTGCGGTAAGACGCAGGTGGCCTGCCAGTTCGGGCTGGCGGGCCGAGGCTTCCATGGTGGATTTGGCAAGTTTGCCGATACCGATTGCCGCTGCAATGGCCACGATGCCGGCGCCGATTGCGCCGCCTAATTTACCGAGAGCTGCTGCTTGAAGAATTGTTCCTAACATAATATAAATGATTTAGTTGGTTTCAGTTTCGGGATGCTGGTGCGCAAGTCCGATGAACACGGACGAGAGCATTGTGAACACATAGGCCTGGAGGAACGCCACAAGGAGTTCCAGCACGTCCAGGAAAATGCCGATGACGACCGCCATGAACGAGAGCGAGCCGTTGATGGCAGGTCCCAGTTTGACGGTCAGGAACACTATGGCTATAGTGCTCAGGAGCATGATATGGCCTGCCATTATGTTGGCGAAGAGCCTTATCATCAGGGAGAACGGCTTGGTGAACATACCGATTATCTCGATTGCCGGCATTATGGGTATGGCCTTGAGGAAAATCGGCACGTCGGGCCAGAGTATGTCCTTCCAATAGTGCTTGTTGCCGAACAGGTTGACGGCAAGGAAGGTGAAGAGGGCCATGGCCATCGTCACGGCTATGTTGCCGGTGATGTTGGCGCCTCCGGGGAACACCGGGAGTATTCCCATCAGGTTGTTGATGAGTATGAAGAAGAACGCAGTCAGAAGGTAGGGGGAGAATTTTTTGTATTCCGGCCCCACGGCCTCCTTGATGACGTCGTTCTCTATCAGCACGATAACGGGCTCCAGCAGGCCTGCGACGCCCCTTGGGGCCTCTTTCAGGTAGTCGTGCCTGCGGTACCAGCGGGCGCAGAGCAATATCAGCACCACCAGCAGCACGCTGTCTATCAGCAGGCCGCAGACGTTTTTGGTGATGGATATGTCGAAGGGGCGGGAGCCGTCGGATGCGCGCACAAGCTTGCCTTCGTGGTCCTCGCCCTTGGCCGCAATGCGGTAGCCGTCATATGAGGCGCCGTGGGCCAGTTTCCCGCTGCTGAAAACATGGAATCCGTTGTCTATGACGATGCAGGGCAGGGGGATGGAGACGTGTTTGCCGTTTATGGTCGTGATATGCCACTCGTAGGCGTCCCCGATATGTCCGAAAATGTATTCCTGCATATCAAGGGCGGGCGCTTCTTCCTGCACCGCTTCCTCCTGCGCTGCAAGGGGAAGGGCGAGGAAGAGGGCCAGCAGGGCCGCTATTATTGACCGACCTGGGCGCATACCGTCAGTAAACCGTCTTCAAGTATCATGGACCCGGAGCGTATGGCAAGGGCTGACTTCACGCCGCCGACACGCCACTGCACTTCGCCTTTTTCGAGTGCAGAGATGATCGGTGCATGCCCTGGCAGGACTTCGAAGCCGCTAACAGTGCCGGGCAGCCAGACTGCCTCGACAGGGCCTTCGAAGACCGTGCCTTCAGGGGTCAGTATCCTGAGTGTCAACTCCTTGAACTTCATTTAGCCGCCTCCAGGATCTTATGTCCTTTTTCAATCGCTTCCTCAATGGTGCCGACGTTAAGGAACGCCTGCTCGGGCAGGTCGTCGCATTCTCCGTCAAGTATCATCTTGAAGCCTTTTATCGTATCAGCAATGTCCACCATCACGCCGGGCACGCCCGTGAACTGCTCAGCCACGGCGAAGGGCTGCGAGAGGAAACGCTGCACGCGGCGCGCGCGGTTAACCGTCTGCTTGTCTTCGTCGGAAAGTTCATCCATGCCGAGTATGGCGATGATGTCCTGCAGCTCCTTGTTGCGCTGGAGTATCTGTTTCACCCTCTGGGCCGTGCGGTAGTGCTCTTCGCCCACGATGTTCGGATCCAGGATACGGGAAGTCGATTCCAGGGGATCCACGGCGGGATATATGCCCAGGGCCGTGATCTTTCGGCTGAGGACCGTGGTCGCGTCAAGGTGGGAAAAGGTGGTAGCGGGAGCGGGGTCGGTCAAGTCGTCCGCAGGCACATAGACGGCCTGCACGGAAGTGATGGAGCCGCTCTTGGTGGAGGTGATGCGTTCCTGCATCGAACCCATTTCCGTCGCCAGTGTGGGCTGGTAGCCGACAGCGGAGGGCATACGGCCGAGGAGTGCGGACACCTCGGAGCCGGCCTGGGTGAAACGGAAGATGTTGTCGATGAAGAAGAGGATGTCGTGCGGAGCGTCGGGCTCACGGCTGTCGCGGAACGACTCTGCGAGCGTCAGGCCGCTCAGTGCCACGGAGCTGCGGGCTCCCGGCGGCTCGTTCATCTGGCCGAAGACCATTGCCACCTGGGACTTTTCTACTTCTTCCGGATCGACCTTCGACAGGTCCCAGCGGCCCTGCTCCATCCCTTCCTTGAACTCCTTGCCGTAGCGGATAACGTCGGACTCTATCATCTCGCGGAGCAGGTCGTTGCCCTCGCGGGTGCGCTCGCCCACTCCGGCGAACACGGAGAAACCGTTGTGCTTCTTGGCGATGTTGTTGATCAACTCCTTGATAAGCACGGTCTTGCCGACGCCGGCGCCTCCGAACAGGCCGATCTTGCCGCCCTTGAGGTAGGGCTCCAGCAGGTCGATGACCTTGATTCCGGTGAAAAGCACCTCCTGGGAGGTAGCGAGGTCCTCGAACTTGGGCGGCTCGCGGTGGATGGGAAGGGCGCCCTCGCGGCTCAGTTCCGACAGGCCGTCGATATGTCCCCCCGTGACGTTCATCACGCGGCCGCGGATCTGCTTGCCGACGGGCATGGCGATGGGCTGGCCGGTGCTGACCACCTCCAGGCCGCGGCTCAGGCCGTCCGTGGAATCCATAGCCACGCAGCGCACAGTCTCTTCACCGATGTGCTGCTGGACTTCTATCGTCAGGGTGCGGCCCCCGGGCACGAATACGGTCAGCGCTTCGTGGATGCCGGGGAGGGATGAGGAAGACTTGTCCGGGGACGTGAAGTGCACGTCGACCACGGGGCCGATGATCTGTGATACTGTGCCTCTTGCCTGTGCTTCCATATCTACGATTCTTAATTAAGCATTGACATGAGCTCTTCGTGTTCACGCTGGGCACGGAGCACGGAGACGGAGCGTTTCAGCTGGAAACCGCTGCCGAGATACTTTGTGCGGACGTCGTCGTCAGCCGCAAGGGATTCGGGAGTCCCCTGCTGGAGTATGGTGCCTTCATAGAGGAGGTAGGCCCTGTCGGTGATGGCGAGGGTCTCGCCGACGTTGTGGTCGGTGATGATTACGCCGATGTTCTTGTATTTCAGCTTGGCTATGATGTACTGGATGTCTTCGACGGCAATCGGGTCGACGCCGGCGAAAGGCTCGTCCAGAAGTATGAACTTGGGATCGATGGCAAGGGCGCGGGCGATTTCGCAGCGGCGCCGCTCGCCGCCGGAAAGCTGGATACCCAGCGACTTGCGCACCTTGGAGAGGTTGAACTCATCGATCAGGGACTCGAGGCGCTCGGTGCGCTCCTTGCGCGGGATGCCTTTCATCTCCATCACGCTCATTATGTTGTCTTCCACAGACATCTTGCGGAACACGGATGCGTCCTGGGGAAGGTAGCCGACGCCCTTCTGGGCGCGCTTGTACATGGGAAGCTTGGTTATTTCTTCGTCGTCAAGGAACACTTTTCCGTCGTTGGGGACGATCTGGCCGGTGATCATGTAGAAGCTAGTCGTCTTGCCGGCGCCGTTGGGCCCGAGGAATCCGACTATCTCGCCTTGCTCCACTTCCATCGACACTCCCTTCACCACCGTGCGGAGTCCGTATTTCTTGACCAGGTTTTCGCAATGAAGCTTCATCGTATATCTAATGCTAAATCTTTTACCAATTCACTGACTTCGGAGTTCTTGGACATAAGGTCCTGCGCCTTCTCGACGGGCATGTAGATCTTCGCCTCCTGCTCTTCTTCAGGGATTACGCAAGGCTCCAGACGCACCTTTGCGCACTCCAGCAGCTTCTGGAAGCGCTCCTCGAGCTCGCGGAGCTTCTTCTCGGCAATCCAGTTCTTCTGGGCCTCGTTGACCAGGGCGAAATCCACGATGAGAATGCCGCCTTCTTCCCTGGATTCGAGCTTTGCGTTGGTCAGGGCGCTCGAGAGGCGCGGCTGGGCGGAATACATTGCCGCCAGCTCCTTCCACTTCGCCTCGACCGTCTCGGCACCCGGCAGCTGCAGCGGGGCTTCGGGGGCCGCCTCAGGGGCAAGCTCGACGGTTATTTCATCATCGCTCATCAGCGAGGCGAGCGACAGGCCCGCGGCAGTCTTTGCAGGCTTCCGGCGAGGCCTGGGAGCCTCCGGCGCCGGCTCAGCTGGCTTCTCCTGCTCCTGCTCCGGCTTCGGTTCTTCAACCACCGGCACCACAGGCTCAGGTTCTGCAACCTTCGGTGCTTCAACGGGTTTCGGTTCCTCAGCCTTTTTAGGCTTCTGCACAGGCTGCGGCGCGGCAACTGCGGTTTCGGCGGGCAAACCACCGAGGAAGGCAAGGCGCATAAGCGCGAACTCAATATGCAGCCGCTGGTTGGTCGAGGCACGGTAGCCGGCCTCGCACTGGGTGACGATGCCAATGGCGTCGTAGAGGAACTTCAGGGATGTCCTGCCAGCCTGCTCCTGATAGCGCTCGCGCAGGGAGCCCGGCAGGTCGAGCAGCGACTCGAGGCCTCCTGTGCGGCTGACGAGCAGGTCGCGGAAATGCGCGCCGAGGGCCGAGATGAAATGCAGGGCGTTGAAACCCTTCGACAGTATTTCGTCGAAAGTCAGCAGGGCCGTGGCGTAATCCTTGGCAAGGAAAGCGTCCACGAGCCTGAAACTGTATTCATAGTCGAGCACGCCGAGGTTGCGTATCACATCCTCGTACTTGATGTCCGTGCCGCAGAAGGCAACCGTCTGGTCGAATATGGTCAGGGCGTCGCGCATGGCACCGTCCGCCTTGTTGGCCATCACGTGGAGCGATTCCTCGTCCACTTTCACCCCTTCCTTCCCGGCTATGTCGCGCAGGTTGCGTACGATGTCCGGAACGCTGATCCGGTTGAAATCATAGGTCTGGCAGCGGCTCAGGATGGTCGGGATTATCTTGTGTTTCTCTGTGGTCGCAAGGATGAATATGGCGTGTGCCGGGGGTTCCTCAAGCGTTTTCAGGAAGGCGTTGAAAGCGGACTGCGTCAGCATGTGCACCTCATCGATGATGTACACGCTGTAGCGGCCCACCTGGGGCGGGATCTGCACCTGCTCCATCAGTGCCTTGATGTCCTCGACGCCGTTGTTGGACGCAGCATCCAGCTCGTGGATGCAGTACGAGCGGCCTTCGCGGAACGATACGCAGGACTCGCATTCCCCGCACGGCTCCATGTCGGCCGTGGGGTGGGAACAGTTGATCGTCTTGGCGAAAATGCGCGCGGCACTGGTTTTGCCTACACCTCTAGGGCCGCAGAACAGATAGGCGTGGGCCAGCTGTCCGCGGAGTATGGAGTTCTTGAGGGTGCGGGCAATGTTGTCCTGACCAATGAGGCCTTCAAAGGAATCGGGACGGTATTTGCGGGCTGATACTATATATTGTGCCATAAAAATACGGGTTGGTTCTACAAATGTAGTGAATTTTTATATAACTTTGTTGATATGAAAAAGGCGTTAGGCAAATTTTTGTTGGTTTTGGTGCTGGCCGCATCGTGCCTCCCATCCTGGGGGCAGAAACGCATCTACACCAAGGGCTACAAAATGCAGGATTTCAGGAGCAAAACGACCAAAGTCGTCCTTGACGCCGGCCCTCTGGGGCGCTCCATAAGGCAGGAAGTGACCTCCCTCTGGACTATCTCCCCCTATGAGTTCTGCACCCCAGAACAATACGAAAAGCAAAAGACGAATCCCGATTACTATTTCCTCCACACAGAATCGAACCGCGGCATCATCTACCTCACGCTTGAAAAAGGAGGCAGGCCCGAAGATGCCAACGACCTCAAGAAGCCCTTCAACGTGGTCTCCCTGCCGGTTTCCGGCGAGCAGGACCAGTCTGGCCGTGTCTACATCTACATGCCCGCCTACGTAAGCGTGATACAGGATTACGCCGACGCCGCAATTAACTCTGAGACAGCCGCCTACACAGGCCTGAAGGCAATCTGCAGGGGTGTACCGAGAGGGGTGACGGTGATCAAGGACCCCGCTGCCGCCGACGAGGCCTTCTCGGAGCATATCCCGGAAACGGCGGTGAGAGTGACAATAACTCCCACCGGCGATCCTTCCGACAAGCCCCGCTACCACCTGACCTTCGGCACCGAAGACTACCGTTTATATTCATTCAGATGATTTTCGCCATCCCCCACGACGCCTCAGCCGAAACCGCCGGAGCCGCGCATCCAGGAGTCCCGTTCACCGATTTGCGTGAATATATAGAGCACAAAATTGGCTCCAGCATAGAGGAAATAACCGCCGACTCCCCCGAGCGCTTCCACATCATAGAAGAAGAAGCCGTCAGGGATCTGGTGGTCATGGGCGAAATCACCCAATCCGACCGTATCCTGCGGCTTCTCCCCTGCACGCCGGACAATCCGGAGTGCCGGCGTCTTCTGAATCTTTAAATCCTTATTTTCCTGCGTATGCCGCGGTCGGCGGCGTTGCGCGCCGCTATGAGGCGGTAGCGCCCCTTTTCCGTGACCCATGCTCCTGCGGCCTCGTCCCAGGAGGCAAGGTCGCTTTCAGTGACGGTCATTTCGACGGTGCAGGTCTCTCCCGGCTGCAGTTCCGGAGTCTTGGCAAAAGCCTTGAGCTCGCGGGCAGGCTTCTCCATATCCTTACCGGGAGCGGAGACAAACAGTTCCACGACGTCCTTCCCGGACCTCTTGCCGGTGTTGGTGACGTCCACACTGACCTTCCAGGCTCCGTCCAATTTCTCAACCTTCATATTCTTCCATTTGAAGGAGGTATAGCTCAGGCCATATCCGAAGGGATAGGCCACGCGGTCGCGCGCCTTGGTGCAGAAATAGCGGTAGCCAACCCAGATGTCTTCCTCGTAGTCTGTGTAGTCTATGTCCTTGACCGTGTAGTCCTTCTTGTTGCCTTCCAGACGGCGGTAGAAGGAGTAATTGAAAGGCTTGTCGGCGTAGATCAGCGGGAAGTTGGGCGCGGACGGCTCGTCGGAGTAGCACTTGGAAATGGTCATCGGCAGGCGCCCGGACGGGTTGACTTCCCCGCTGAGCACGGACGCTACAGTGTGGCCGCCTTCTTCGCCCGGCTGCCAGCAGATGATTATCGCGTCGGCGAGGTCCTTCCAGCTTTCGATTTCAACTACGCCCCCGATGTTGAGTATGACGGTCACTTTCTTGCCCCTGGCCCGGAAGGCCTTCGAGGTCTCGCGCAGGAGCTGCAGCTCCCTGTCCTGCAACAGGTAGCTGTGGTAGAGGTCACGGTCCTTGCCTTCCCCGAACACGCGCCCGAAAGTCACGACCGCCCGGTCCGCCGACTCAGCGGCGGCACGGATCTGTTCCACCGGCACCACTTCGATCGGCCGTTCCCTGTCGATAACCCAGGAATTCTTGCCGTCCACCATTGCGCAGCGCCAGCGTTCGTCCTGCATATACGCTTCATAGAAACCGTCCAGGCCGCTCTCGAGCGTGAAGCCTTCGTCGGCAAGTCCCTTCTGCAGGTCCACCACATAGGGCCTGTGGACATCGCCTGAACCGGTGCCGCCGGCAATGAATGCATACGAGGTCACGCCGAGGAGCGCCGTCGTGCCGTCGGGGCCGAAAGGCAGGACGCCTTCGTTCTTCAGCAGCACCACGCCTTCGTCCGCAGCCTTGCGGCACACAGCTGCGTGCGCCTCCAGGTCGGGCGCATCGGAGTGCTCATAGCCCCTGTAGGCGGGACATTTCACTATGAGCTGCAGGGCGCGCGTAACGCTCCTGTCTACATCCTCCATGGCCAGGCGGCCGTCCCGTACAGCGCTAATAAGCGCGTTATAACGGGAGTCGGAGCCGGGCTGTATAAGTTCGTTGCCGGCGTGGATCTGGGCAGCCGTGTCGTAGCCGCCGCCCCAGTCGGTCATAACCGTGCCCTCAAAGCCCCAGTCGCCGCGGAGTATGTCGGTCAGCAGCCATGGGGCTTCGGATGCGTGGGTGCCGTTGATGTAGTTGTAGGAGGTCATCAGCGTCCATGGCTGGGCCTTGCGCACCGCTATCTCAAAGACTTTCAGGTAGATTTCACGCAGGGCGCGCTGGCTCAGGCGGGCGTCATTGTGGAGGCGGTTCAGCTCCTGGTTGTTGACGGCGAAGTGCTTGACGCAGGCGCCGACGCCGTTGGACTCTATTCCGTCCACAATTGCGGCGGCCGTCTCCCCTGCAAGCACGGGATCCTCCGAATAATACTCGAAATTCCTGCCGCAGAGCGGGTTGCGGTGGATGTTCACACCGGGCCCGAGAAGCACGTCCACGCCGTACTCGAGTACCTCGTTTCCCATCGCCTGACCGACCTCACCGACCAGTTCGGGGTTCCAGGTGGATGCGAGCATGGTGCCTATGGGGAAACCGGTACAATAGAAGGTCTTGTCCGTTCCGGGGCGGGTGGGGTCGATGCGCAGGCCGGCAGGGCCGTCGGCAAGCACTATCGACGGGATGCCGAGGCGCGGAATGGCATGGGTGGCGCCTGCGCTGCCTTTGACGCCTATGTCGTTGCGGCCTATGCCGTCGAAGGCGGTGGAGCCGCATCCCACGAGGATGGCGGCCTTTTCCTCGAGCGTCAGCAGGGATACAATTTCAGGAATGTTGTCGGGCCTCAGCACGGGGCCGGAAGCGGCAATCGCCGCGGCAAGGATAATTGTGAGCATACACAAAGGTACGAAAGTTCCGGAAAAGAAAAAAGGCCGGGACAAGCCCGGCCTCAAATCGTTTGAGTCAGATTATTTCTTCTTATTCTCGACCACCTCGGGAGCGGGAACGAACTTGCCCACCTTCACGAGTTCGACGTCAAAGATAAGGAGAGAGTTCGGATCGATACCGGGACGGCCCTGCTCGCCGTAAGCGAGGTTGGCGGGAACGTAGAGTTCGATGTGGCCGCCCTCGCCGATAAGCTGCATACCCTCGGTCCAGCCGGGAACTACGCTCTTGAGAGGGAAGCTGATAGGATCGGCATCTTCCTCGGTCTGGTCGAACACCTTGCCGTCGATGAGGGTGCCCTTGTACTTCACCCACACGGTATCGGCTGCCTCAGGCTTGTTCTCGTTACCGGGCTCGATAATCTTGTACTGAAGGCCGCTCTCGGTCTCCTGGACGCCTTCCTTCTTGCGGTTTGCAGCAAGGAACTTGTCGCCCTTCTCCTTGTTCTCGAGGAGAATGTAGTTGTGGCGCTTCTCAAGATAGGCGTTGAACACGTCGTTGATGCGCTCGGGGCTGATCTTGAACTGGTCGTTGAAGTCAGGATCGCGGAAATCGCCCTTTGACTTGACGAAATCCTTCATACCTGCAATCATCTTGGAATAGTTGACGTCGCCGAAGTTGTAGCCCTTCAGGAAGCTTCCGAAGTTGATACCGAGGAGGTAGCTGACAGTGTCGATCTCAGCCTTGGTCGGGGAATAGTCCTTGAGGGTCTTGACGGCCTCTTCCACGCCGTCCTTCACATCCTGTCCATCCACTGCAGGATCAACATCCTTGGGAGTGCAGGCTACGATAGAGGCACCCAGTGCGAGTGCGAAAAGAAATTTTAATGTTTTCATTTTAAAATATTAATTGTTAATGAATTAAAAGTCCCAAGCAAGAGCGGACGCACCGAGGATTGCGGCGTCGGATTCGGAGAGGCTCGAGAAGAGCACCTTGACCCTGTCGCGCCACAGCGGCAGCACGTTCTCGTTCATTGATTTGAGTATTGGTTCATACAGGAACTCCTTCGCGCGGGCCAGGCCGCCGAAGAGCACGATGGCCTCGGGGGCCGAGAAGGCGATGAAGTCCGCAAAACTGCGGCCAAGGAGGTTTCCGGTGAAGTCGAAGATTTCCTTCGCCACCTTGTCGCCGGCCTTGGCGGCCTCATAGACATCCTTGGAGGTGATATTTTCCCTGAGGCGGAGGAGAGATGATTCGTCGGGATGCATCTCCAGCCATTCCTTGGCGGTGCGGGCAACTCCAATGGCGGAGCAATATGCCTCGAGGCAGCCCAGCTTGCCGCAGTTGCACGGACGGCCGCCGCGGACGGCGGTGGTGTGGCCGAGCTCGCCGGCGAAGCCGTCGTGGCCGTAGACCACCTTGCCGTCGATGACGATGCCGCTGCCGACACCGGTGCCGAGGGTGATCATGATGAAGTCCTTGAGGCCCTTGGCAGCACCGTAGGTCATCTCACCGACAGCGGCTGCGTTGGCGTCGTTGGTGAGGGCTACGGGCAGTCCGTCCATTGCCTCGGAGAGCATCTTTGCAAAAGGTATGTTCTTTTCGTGGGCCCAGGCGAGATTGGGAGCATCCTTGATTTCGCCCGTATAGTAGTTGCCGTTAGGGGCGCCCACGCCGATACCGCGCACCTGTCCGGAGACGCCGGCGTCGGAGATAAGCTTCTTGAGTGTGCCTGCAAGGGCGCCGACGAAACTGGCGGCGTCATTGTGGGCATTGGACACGAGGATGGTCTGGGCGAGCACCTCGCCGCGGGCGTTCACGACGCCGCTCTTGGCGGTCTGACCGCCGATATCTATACCGAGTACGTAAGGCTGTTCCATAATACTACTCTACGGGGATGTCCTTGTTGACGTTCTTGCTGCCGGCCACGGCGTAGAAAATGAGGTAGCAGAGGCATGCCACGATCAGCCAGTAGCTCTTCATGGAGCCGATGCTGGGCACATCCGCCAGGGCGTTCTGCACGAAGGGGATGATGCCGCCGCCGCAGACCAGGGTCATGAAGATACCGGAAGCGGGAGCGGTGTATTTGCCGAGTCCTTCTGCGGCGAGGTTGAAGATGGAACCCCACATGACGGAGGTGCAGAGACCGCAGAGCATCAAGAAGATAAGGGAAACGGGCACCTGGGATTCACGGAACTTGACGGCCGTGCTCTCAGGGATGAGGATGGCGCAGATGATGAACAGCACGGCAGCAGCGGAAGTGAACAGGAGCATCTTCTTGCTGCTGACCTTGGCGCCGATGGAAGCGCCGACCAGACGGCCGATGAGCATGCTGAACCAGTAGCCGCCGATGATTGTTCCGGTCAGTGCGGGGCCTACCCAGTCAAGGCCGGAGAAATACACGTTGGCGGTGTTGGGGATACTCACCTCGATACCGACATAGAAGAATATGGCGATCGCGCCGAGCACGAAATGACGGAAGGAGAGAGGGCTGTACGGATCCTTGACAGCCTTGCCTGCCAGGCGGGCCGCCTTCTCCTCGGGAGTCTCCATATGGGGCTCGGGGATGCGTGTGAGCATTATGATCACGAATGCAAGGGCGAAAATCGCCATGGCGATAATCATCACGGGAGCCGCCTTTGCAACGCTTGCGTCCGCGATTGAGCCGCCGACGAGCCAGCCCACGAACACGGGAGCGATGGTGCCACCGATGGAGTTGCAGGAACCGCCCCACTGGATCAGCTGGTTACCCTTGTTGCCGCCACCGCCGAGGGTGTTCAGCATGGGGTTCACCACGATGTTGAGCATACACATTGAGAAACCGGCCACGAATGCACCTGCCACATACACGGCAAATGACTCTACATAGCCGGATAGGAACTGGATACCCACTCCGACGAAGCCGATGACGACTGCGAGAAGGGACGTGAACTTATATCCCTTGCGCTTCAGGATGATGCCTGCGGGAATACCCATACAGGCATAAGCGATGAAATTGGCGAGCGAACCAAGCTGGGACAGGGCCTTGGAGGCTCCGAACTGGTTGGTCACGATGACACCCATGGAGCCGGCGAGGTTGGTGACGAACGCTATCATGAAGAACAGCGCGAACATCACCACAATGGCGGGGGTGTAGCTCTTGGCGTTGGCGGTTTTAGTCATAACGCAGTTATTTTATTTTAGTGATTGGATATTCTTCTCGTTGTAGAGTTCCTTGCCTTCCGCGGTCATTGCGTACTCGATGCGGTCTGCGTAGAACTTCTCAACCTTGCCGCGCACCATCTTGGACGTGGTGTTGAGCATTCCGTTCTGCTCCGTGAAGGGGGTATCTCCCACTATGATTGCAGCGGGAAGCCACTTTTCGGGGAAGAGGCCGGCATGGCGGCCGCCCGGACGGTAGGAATCCACTTCGCCCTTGATGATGTCGAGCTGTGCCTTGATGCCGGCATCGGAAGCGGGATCAATGCCTTTTTCCTTCACGGCCTCGGCAAGTGCGGTCTTGTTGGGGATGACGAGCACGACGGTCCATGGGCTCTGGTTGTTGTGGAGCACGGATGCCTCGATGAACTTGGATCCGTCGGCAAGGCTGTCCTCGTAGCCCTCGGGGGAATACTTTTCACCGTCGGAGGAAATGAGGAGGCTCTTGAAGCGGCCTGTCACATAGAGGAAACGGGGATCTTCAGGGCAGATGTAGCCGCGGTCGCCGGTGTGGAGCCAGCCGTCGATGATGGTCGAAGCGGTGGCTTCAGGGTTCTTCCAGTAGCCTGCCATCACGTTGCCGCCGCGGATCACGATTTCGCCGGTGGTGCCGTGGGGTACTTCCTTCCCTTCTTCGTCGCATATCTTGATGTCCATGGGCTGGACGGTGCGGCCGGAGGAGCCGAAGCGGGCATGGCCTGCGGAATTGGCGCAGATCACGGGAGTCGCCTCAGTCAGGCCGTAGCCCTGGAAAATGGGCATCCCGATTGCGCAGAAGTAGCGCTGGAGCTCGATGTCGAGCAGGGCGCCTCCGCCGATGAAGAACTTCATACGGCCGCCGAAGCTTTCGCGCACGCCCTTGAAGATGAGCTTGTCCATAATGGCCTTGACGGGCCTGCGCCACCAGAGCTTCCAGCAGGGCTTGCCCATGTTGTAGTACTCGCGGTTGTATTTGATGGCGTTGTTGAGCGCGAACTCATAGAGTTTCTGCACCTTGGGGCCCTTCTTCTTGATGCCGGCCTCGATGTTCTTGCGGAAGTTGCGGGAAATGGCGGGCACGGAAAGCATGACGTGGGGACGCACCTCGCGTATGGCCATGGGGATGTTGCGGAGCATCGTGATGGCGTTCTTGCCGCCGGGCACGGTTGCTATGCTGCCGCCGTTGCACATCATGAAGTAGAAGCCTGCCACGTGGGCGAAACAATGGTCCAGGGGGGTGATGATGAGCATCACGTCGCCGCGGTCTATCTTCACCACGGAGTTGCACTGGACTATGTTGGAGGTGTAGTTGTTGTGCGTGAGGAGTATGCCCTTGGGGTCGGCGGTGGTGCCGGAGGTGTAGGAGATGTTGGCGTAGTCGCCTGGCTGGATGGACGCGATGCGCTCCTCGAGTTCGGGAAGCCTGTCCTTCATGAACTGCTCGCCCATGCTGCGGAGCTCGCCGATGTACATTTCGCCGTCCTGCAGGGGGAGGTCGTCAAGAACTATGATCTTTTCGATTGCGGGACACTGGGAAATGACGCGGCGCACCTTGTCGATCTGGCTTTCGGAAGCTATGATGAAACGGGAATCCGAGTGGTTGATGCGGAATGTGAGGTCGTAGTCAGATTCAAGCTTGAAGGAGAGGGGCACGTCGGTACCGCCGGCGTAGAGCACGCCCAATTCGCTGAATATCCACTTGTTGCGTCCTTCGGAAATCAAGGCGACCTTTTCGCCTTTCTTCAGGCCGAGGGCCATGAAGCCCGCTGCGTATATGCGACCCTCTTCGCGGGTCTGCTTGAATGAAGTTTCCGTCCAGTTATCTCCGACCTTCTCACGAAGGAAGGTATCGTCGCCGTATTTGGCTGCGTAGCAATTGACAAAGTCGATGATGGTTTCAATAGGTTTTTCCATATTATTCAGGGAAGAGACCATAGAGTTTGGCATCTATCATATTTGTGATTTGTTCAAAGTCTTCGGGGCGGTTGCCGAACTTGATATTGTCTGCATCGACGATGAGCAGGTTTCCGGTGTAGCCGCTAATCCATTCCTCGTATTTCTGGTTCAGGCCGGTCAGGTAATCGATGCGTATGCTCTTCTCGTATTCACGGCCGCGCTTCTCGATCTGGGCGATAAGGTTGGGTATGGAGGAACGCAGGTAAATCAGCAGGTCGGGAAGGCCCACAAGCGACATCATCAGGTCGAAGAGGTCGGTGTAGTTCTCGAAGTCGCGGGTGCTCATCAGGCCCATGTCGTGGAGGTTGCGGGCGAAGATGCTGGCGTCCTCATAGATGGTGCGGTCCTGGATGATGACCTTGTCGGACTTGTTGATATCGAGGATATCCTTGAAACGCTTGTTCAGGAAATAGATCTGGAGGTTGAAGGACCAACGCTCCATATCCTCATAATAATCAGCGAGATAGGGGTTGAAATCAACCGGTTCAAACCTGGGAGTCCACCCATAGTGGGCGGCGAGCATCTTGGTCAGCGTGGTCTTTCCGCTACCGATATTTCCAGCAATCGCTACGTGCATAATATCAAGTGTTACAAACTACAAAGATACATATTTATTTGAATAGGCCGTAGAGTTCGGCGTCGATTTTGTCGGTTATCGAGGCAAAATCCTCCGGATTGTGCTCAAAATCAAGGGAATCGGAGTCTATGGTCAGCAACCTGCCCTGATAGCTGGATATCCACTCTTCATAATGGCGGTTCAGGCCGGAAAGATACTCCAGGCTTATGGTCTGTTCATAGCCGCGCCCGCGCTTCTGGATCTGGGACACGAGGTGCGGCACGGAGGCCTTCAGGTAGATCAGAAGGTCCGGCGGATTGACCATGGACATCATCAGGTTGAAGAGCTGCATGTAGGTGTCGTAGTCGCGTTTCGATAGGTTTCCCTGTTCGCGGTTGTTGGCCACGAAGATGTGGACGCCTTCCAGGAGCGTGCGGTCCTGGATGATCACGTCCTTGGACGAGGCTATCTCCAGCACATCCTTGAAGCGCTGGGCGAGGAAGTAGGTCTCCAGGTTGTAGGACCAGCGTGGGATGTCCTTGTAGTAGTCTTCCAGATAGGGGTTGTAGGTCACTGCCTCGTATTTCGGTGTCCATCCATAATGGTCTGCGAGCATCCTGGTGAGGGTAGTTTTTCCGCAGCCGATATTTCCAGCGATTCCTATGTGCATGATACTGTGTTTGCTTTACGCCGGAAGTTTGCGGGTCCCGGACCCTTAAAACAGGGTGAACGGGTCCGGGACCCGCAAACTTCCGGCTGAATAACTACAAAAATAAATAGAATTTCGTATTTTTGCCAATTATATATGGAGATTTTTCATTTCATATTCAATCCTCTCGGAGAGAACACTTTCGTGGTAGCGGGAGAAAGCGGCCGGTGCGTAGTTATCGACCCGGGATGTCTCGACGAAGAGGAGCGTGAAGCGCTGTCTTCCTGCTTCCGAGAGAAAGGCCTGAAGCCCGAGGCCGTGCTCCTCACCCACGGCCACGCCGACCACATTTTCGGCGCCGCCTGGATGCAGAAGAGCTATGGCGTGCCTGTCTATTTGGCCCGCGAGGATCTCCCCGTCATCGGCTATTTCCAGCGTGTCGCCAAGTGGGGATTTCCCGTCGCCGACCCTGAATTCACGACCACCGACATACGTGACGGCGCCACTGTCGAGGCCGCCGGGCTGAGTTTCCGGGTGATCAGCACCCCCGGCCATTCCCCTGGCAGCGTGTGCTACCTTATCGGAGACGTGCTTTTCTCCGGCGACACTCTGTTCGCCGGAGCCATCGGCCGCTCCGACCTGTACATGGGCGAATACGACGATGAAATCCGCTCTATTATGAACAAATTGATGGCGCTCGACGGCGGCATCACCATATATCCGGGGCACGGCGGCCCCAGCACGATAGGCACCGAACGCGCCACAAATCCGTTCCTGGAGCCATTTAACGAAAGGGAGGAAATTCCCGAACTAAACCAGAATCTTTATGACGAAGATTGAAGCCGCAAGGCAGGAATACAAAGACTGGTGCTCTGCAGTGGGCATCGACACCATCGAAAAAGTCAACGAAGTAGTGGACTCGGGGGAAGCAATTTCCCTCATCAATCTATGCGAAGCCCGGCAGGAACGCAAATACGCCGAGGCCGCCGACCAGATTTTCTGGCGCCGCAAGCGCTCGAACATAGTGCTGATTTCCGGACCCAGCTCGAGCGGCAAGACCAGCAGCTCGCTGCGTATAGCCCAGCAGTGCAAGGTGATAGGGCTTTCCCCAAAGGTCATCGAACTGGACAACTATTTCCGCCCCCGCGAGGAGACTCCGAAAGACGAGAACGGAGAATACGATTTCGAGTGCCTCGGCGCGATGAACGTCGAACTCCTCAACCAGAACCTAAACGACCTGCTCGCAGGCAAGGAAGTGATCATTCCAAAATTCGACTTCAAGGAAGGCCGTTCCGTGCTCGATCCGGCCAGGGCCATGAAGCTGGAAAAGAACGACATACTATTCATGGAAGGCATCCACGCCCTGAATCCGGAACTCACCTACGCCGTGGACCAGAAAAGGATTTTCCATATCTACATCTCCGCCCTCTCTTCCCTTCCCGGCGGCGAAAAGGTGCACAACAGTACCACGGACAAACGCCTTCTCCGCCGCATCGTGCGCGACAACCGCGTGCGCGGCATCAGCCCCGAGGACAACATACTCCGCTGGCCTTCCGTGCGCCGTGGCGAGACCTTCAACATCTTCCCCTTCGAGGAGAACGCCGACGTGGTGTTCAATTCTTCCACGCTCTACGACGTGCCGCTGCTGAAATACTACGCCGAGCCGCTGCTCTACGGCATTGCGGAGTCGTCTCCCGCCTATCCCAAGGCGAGCGAGCTCCTGGAGTTCCTGCGCAGGTGCAGCGCCTTGAAGCCCAACGAGATAGCGGCAATACCGCCCACCTCCATCATGCGTGAATTCATCGGAGGGCAGACCCTGTAGTCCATGGTCCACGCCTCGGAGTTCATCCTGCTCGCCACCACGAAAGTCGGTGACAAGTCGCTGGTTGTCCACACCCTGAGCCCGGAATGGGGCCGCCGCAGCTTCATCGCGAGCGTGTCCAGGAAGGCTCCGATGGCACTTTTCATGCCGCTGGCGATAATCGACGGCGAAGTTGTGGAGAACAGCAAGTCCGACCTGTGGCGCCTGCGGGAGCTCAGCATCAGCGAGCCGCTCGGCGGCATCAGGGGCGACATCCGGAAGAACACGATGACGCTCTTCATGAGCGAAGTGCTCTACCGTACGCTCAGGGACGGGACTTACGAGGAAGGCCTGTTCGAGTGGTGCCGGCGCAGCATCCTGACGCTGGACGCCCTTGAGAGCGACTTTTCCAACTACCACCTGCGTTTCCTTCTGGAGTTCGCCGGCGCGCTCGGCTTCTCCCCTACTTTCGAGGACCTGGCGCCCTTCGCCGGCAAGCAGCTGCAAGTCGTAAAGCAGCTGCTGACAAGCTCCCCCGCCGAAACTCTGCTCATCCCCATGAACGGCGTCCAGCGCAACGCCGTCGCCTCCCTCCTCCTCGACTACATCGGCTACCACACCGACTCCCAGATCAACATCCGCTCCCTCCAGGTCCTAAGGGATTTGTACAGATAGCCGGAGGAGAAGTTACACCTCAAACCCTTCGCTGCTACGCAGCTCGTCCCTCCCACTGCGCTACGCTTGTGGGCCCCTCCCGTTCAAGTAGCCACGGGCGGCCACTGGTTTGAGGTTGCAACCACTCCTCCGGCTGCCAAAAACAGCTATTTAAGGGCGCCCTTGAGGTAGGGACCGGTGACGGAAGAAGGATTGGCGGCGAGCTGTTCGGGGGTGCCGGAGGCGACGATGAGGCCGCCGCGGCGACCGCCCTCGGGCCCCATGTCAAAGATGTAGTCCACACTCTTCAGTATGTCCGGATTGTGCTCGATGATGATGACGGTATTCCCCTGATCAACAAGCTTTTGGAGAACGTCAAGCAAGGTTTTGATGTCTTCGAAGTGCAGGCCGGTAGTCGGCTCGTCGAGCATGTAGAGGGTATTGCCGGTGGCGCGGCGGAAGAGCTCGGCCGCGAGCTTCATCCGCTGGCTCTCGCCGCCCGACAGGGTGACGCTTGACTGCCCAAGGTGGATGTAGCCGAGCCCCACATCGAGGAGCGCCTTCAGTTTCGGTGCAATCTTCGGGTGATTCTTGAAGAACTCGTAGGCCTCGGAGATCGGCATGTCAAGCACTTCGCTGATATTCTTGCCCTTATACCGCACGGCCAGGGTGTCCTCCTTGTATCGGCGGCCCCTGCAGGCATCGCATACCACCGCCACCGACGGCAGGAAGTTCATCTCCACGACCTTGATTCCGGCGCCCTTGCACTCCTCGCAGCGGCCCCCGGCCACGTTGAACGAAAAGCGCCCCGCCTTGAAGCCGCGCACCTTGGCGTCGTTAGTCTCCTCGAACAGTTTTCGGATATCGTCGAAAACGCCCGTGAATGTGGCAGGGTTGGATCTCGGAGAGCGTCCGATAGGGGCCTGGTCTATCTCTATGACCTTATCTATGTTCTCAATCCCCTCGATGCCCGAATAAGGCAGCGGCTTTTGCTTGAGATGATAGAATCGGCCTTTGAGTATGGGCATCAGCGTCTCGTTGATAAGCGAACTCTTGCCGCTTCCGGAGACCCCTGCCACCCCTATGAAGCAGCCCAGCGGGAACGATACGTCTATGTTTTTCAGGTTGTTGCCGCTTGCTCCGCGAAGCGTCAGCACCTTCCCATTCCCCTTCCGCCGCTCCTTCGGCACCTCTATCTGTCGGCGCCCAAGAAGGTATTCTTCCGTTACTGACAGCGGTCCTGGTGGAACGGATGCCGGTGTTTCCTCCGATGACAGTGGCCGCCCGTGGCCACTTGAACGGGAGGGGCCCATCGAAGATGGGAGGGATGGAGCGAAGCGGAAGTCACTCGGAGGAAATACCGGCGCAGTGAAACCAGGACCGCTATAGCAGACCTTGCCGCCGAGGGCGCCAGCGCCGGGACCGACGTCGACCAGCCAGTCGGCGTTCCGCATAGTCTCCTCGTCGTGCTCCACCACAATGACGGTATTCCCCTCGTCGCGAAGCTTCTTCAGCGAAGCGATAAGCTTGCGGTTGTCCCGCTGATGGAGACCGATGGACGGCTCGTCAAGAATGTAGACAACACCCACCAACTTGGAGCCTATCTGCGTCGCGAGCCGTATGCGCTGGCTCTCGCCGCCGGAAAGTGAAGCGGTTGCGCGGTCCAGGGAAAGGTACTCAAGTCCCACATCCACAAGGAACTGCAGCCTGTCGTCAAGCTCCCGGAGCACGTCCCTGGCCACTGCCTTGCCGCGTCCGGTGAGCTTACAGTCCAGCGAACGCACCCAGGCGAGCAGTTCGGAGATCTCCAAGGTGGACACTTCCGAAATCGTGCGCCCGTCAATCCTGAAGCAATCCGTCTCCTCCTTGAGGCGGGTACCGTGGCACTGGGGGCAGACGATGCGGTCCTCAACGTCCTCGACCACGCCTTCCCAGGTGGCCATCTGGGTCATGTTTCCCTCGCCGATGCGGTAGAGGTCGTCAGAGCCGTAGACCAGCATAGTCACGCACTCCTGCGGCAGGTCGGCGATAGGTTCATACAGGGAGAAATTGTGCTTGCGCGCTATTGCACGCACGATTTCGAACTTCCGGTTGTCGCGAACCTTCCCCAGCGGCACTATGCCCCCGTCAGCCACGCTCAGCGACGGGTTGGGAATAATTGCCTCCGGGCTCACGTCCGGCACTGACCCCAGGCCCTTGCAGTAGGGGCAATAGCCTTCGGGGGAATTGAAGGAGAAAGTGTGCGGCGCCGGTTCCTGAAGGGAAATGCCGGACTCCGGGTCCACAAGGTGCTTGGAGAAATGCCGCAGCGAGCCGTCGGAAGGGTCGAGCAACGCCACGGACCCCTTGCCTATGCCGATAGCGCCGGCCACGGACCTTCGCACCCTCGCTTCATCACCCTCGCCGGGCTTGAGTTTGTCCACCACAAGCTCAATGAAATGCGGCTTGTAGCGGTCCACAGCCTCGGTTTCCACCAGTTCGCATATCTCTCCGTCAATACGGATCTGGGAGTAGCCGCGGCGGCGCATCTGCTCGAAGAGCTCGCGGTAGTGGCCTTTGCGGCCACGCACCAGCGGCGCCAGCAGCACGCACTTTCGCCCGGCGTACTCTTTCATTATGAGGTCGACTATCTGCGAGTCGGTGTAGCGCACCATCTCCTTGCCGCTGACCGGGGAGTAGGCGGTGGAGGCCTTGGCGTAGAGAAGTCGCAGGAAGTCGTAGATTTCCGTGATGGTGCCGACCGTGGAGCGCGGGTTGGCGCTGGTGGTCTTCTGCTCAATGGCGATTATGGGGCTCAGGCCGTCGATGCTTTCCACGTCGGGCTTTTCCAGTATGCCCATGAAGTGCTTTGCATATGGCGAGAGCGTGTTCATATAGCGGCGCTGCCCCTCGGCATATATGGTGTCGAAGGCCAGCGAACTCTTGCCGCTTCCGCTCAGGCCCGTGATAACCACGTACTTCCCGCGCGGAATATCGACATCCACGTTTTGGAGGTTGTGGGCCCTTGCGCCCCGTATCTTTATGAATTCTTCAGCCATAGAATTGTCTGGCAAAGATACAAAAACGTGTTCAATTATCCTCACCACTCGGAATCACTTAAGTACCACCTGCCGCGCAAAACCTTAACTATCAGCATATAACAACATTTGCCTGCACGTTATTTGATGCAGGCAAAATGCGTAAGTAGCTATGGGGTAGGGGGTTAGCGGGCGCGGTCGACGAAGGCGCGGAAGAGATCAAGCCAGCGGGAGTCGCCGGCGCGGAGCATCTTTTCAGGATGGAACTGCACGGCCCAGACCAGGTCGGTCTCCCAGGCCTCGACGATGCCGTCGGCAGCGCGGGCTGTGACCGTGATACCCGGGGCTTCGTCCTTGACGGCCTGATGGTGCATCGAATTGACAATCAACGAGTCAGGGCCGTAGATACGGGCGAGCTCGCACCCTTCCCGGAGCCCGATGGGATGCACCACGTCGCTGTGGCGGACGCCCTTCTGGGACGGAAGGTCCTGCCACAGGGTGCCGCCCAGCACTACATTCAGCAGTTGGGAGCCCCGACAGATGGCCAGAATGGGCTTGCCGGCAGAGAGAGCGGCACGGGCAAGGAGCACGTCGCTGGTGTCCCTTGCGGCATCCACCTCCACCGTCTCATTCCAGACTGTCTCGCCGTACCACGCCGGATCCACATCCTCCCCGCCGGAGAACACAATGCCGTCCAAAGCGGCGACGACGGCCTGGGCCTCCTCATCGGTGTGGACGGTCGGAATCACCAGCGGCACTCCCCCGGCGCGCGATACCGCATCCGTGTAGGTGGTGGGGAGCAGAGTGCTGCCGGAGCCGCTACGGGAGCAGCTCACGCCCACCACAGGTGCATGATTGCGGGAGCACGCAAGCAGCGCAGCTCCCGCAATCAGCATCAGTATCAATAACTTAGCCCTACTTGATACCATACTTGGCAAGGATGCTCAGGATGGGCTTCTCGATGGACTTGCTCCAGAGATAGTAGCCGTGGTCGTCGGGATGTGTGCCGTCCACGGAGTACTCGTGGCTGCCCTTCGCGCAGGCGTCGGTCTGGATGAAATAGACGTCGGCATACTTGGGATCCTTGAGCAGTTCGTCGAACAGCGTGCTGGCCATATCCTGCTTGGCCTGCTCCTTTGCGTTGTAGGTCAGGGAGAAGTTGCGGGCCTCACGGTAGATGGTCTGCTGGAAGATGAGGGGCTTGCCCGGGTGGGCGGCTATCATGCGGTCGATGAACGGCTGGAGACGCTCCTTGATCATCTTGTAGTCGGGATTCGAGAAAGCGTCGAACACATAGGCGTCGGCATCGACATTCTCAAGCACGGCGGCGAAATACGGCTGCATTTTGCAGTTGCCGCTCATACCGAAGGCAAGCACCTGCAGGCCGGTGTGGCGCATGAACTGCATAGGATAGCTCATGCCGGGACGGCTGGTGCTGATGCCGTGGGTGTAGGAGGAGCCGTGGAAGACGATCTTATTGCGGAACTGGCCGTCGAGCCTCTGGATGTATGAACCGACGGTCGTGCCTATCTTGCAGGAACGGATCTCGCAATAGTTCGGGAGATAGAGGATGCACTCCTTGTCGCCGGGAGCCATGTCCTTGATCAGCACGAGGTTGTCGCCTCCTTTTTCAGGCTTGGTGGCGCCGGATGCAGCCCACTGCCACTCGCCCTTCTTGTTCTTGATGTAGAGGTCGTAGCCGCGGTAGGCTATAGGCATCGTGGCAACTGAGGTGTAGAGCTGGCCCCACTCGGTCTTGACGCTGATCGAGGTCGCATTGGTCTTGAAGACGACGGCAAGACCTGCAGGGACGCGGGCCTGGAAGTTCTCACCCTTGGTCATACCCTTGTACTTGACAGTGTCGATACGGTGGTAGGGGTTGGGGGTGTCGTAGAACATCTTGCCGACAAGGCCGATATCGGTGGCCTCGGTGAAGCTGTAGCTGGTGCTCTTGGGGGTCGTGGGGTTGTCGATGACAGCCTGGAGCTGGGCGAAATGCTTGTCGTCGTAGGACTTGGTCACGTTGTAGAGCTTCGGGGCGCATGAAACGGCGAGAAGCAGGACAACGGCTGCATAGAATACTTTCTTCATATAGCTTTATTTTTAGTGTATGATCGTTCCACAAATATAATAAAAATATCACGCGCTGCCAATGAGCAGCAAAGCAAGTCCGGCGGCCATCATCAGCAGGTTGAGACTCTTCTCCCTGATGTTGCCTTCCCGGAAGAGCAGGGCGCCGCAGACGAAGGTCACGATTATGGAAGTGCGTCGCACGGTGGAGATTATGCTCAGCAGGGCGTCGGGCTGTTTCAGGGCAAAGAAATACAGCATGTCGGCTCCGGTGATAAGCACGGCCACGAGGAGGAGGGTCCAGTCCCAGCGGAAAGGCTTAGATTCTTCGCTGCGCTCAGAATGACAGCCTTTATTGTCATCCTGAGGCCTTTGGCCGAAGGATCTAGATTCTTCGCTGCGCTCAGAATGACAAACAATGCGACTGACGAGAACGCAGAGGGCGAGGAGAAGGGTGATGAAAAGATTGGTCCAGCTCTGGACGAAAAGCGGCTCCAGGGAGGACATTATGTGCTTGTCGTAGAGCGCGCTGGCCACTCCGGTCAGGATGGAGATGCCGAGGAAGATAAAGCCGGAGCGGCGGACCTCCGCGGAAGCGTCCTTTCGGCTGGTGTGCCCCAGCAGGAACAGAGCCCCCAGCACAATCGCCACTCCCAGCCACTGCATCCAATCCAGCTTCTCTCCGAAAAGGAGCACGGAAAACAGCACCACGAAGACCGGCCGCGAACCCTTGAAAGTGCTCACGGTGGTCAGCGGCAGCAAATTAAGTGCCGCCAGCCCGGACACCCACGACCCAGTCACCAGCACGGCTTTGAACAACAGCTGCAGGTGGTCCTTCAGCGGCCCCAGCCTGAGGAAAGGCGAAAGGAAAAGGGTAGAAAAAGCAGTCGCCACAAGAAGAACGGTGAGCACACCGTTCTTCCGCAGCGCCTGCTTCTTGGCCACGTCATAGAGGCCCAGCAATATGGCGGACAGAACCGCCAGGAAAAGCCACATTTCTATTTCACTTCAACCCAGCGGCCGGGCACGAGCGCAGCACAGGTGGCGTCGTACATAGCCGTACAGCTCACGGCCGGCAGATAGAAGCGGCCGGGATACGTTGCGATGATCTTGGTGTCAATGGTCACGCTTCCGCCTGCAGGCAGGTCGAAGAAGCTGTACACCCTGTCGTCACGGATATCCTGGTAATCAACGCCGGAAGGATAGGATGCGGACTGGGAATAGAGACGGTCGTTCTGTATTTCCCAGCCCGAAGGGAACTTGTGGTTGAGGGCGATATCCTTGATACGGGCGGAGCTGGTGTTGGTCACGGTCACGATGACGCGCACTGACCTGCCGCGTGACAGGGTGTCAACCTTCACGGGAGCGCGGTCCAGGTCGGTATAGCTAACGGTCATCTTGAGCTTGTTGCTGATAGCCTTCTCCTGAGATGCCGAAGGTATGCCGGTCACGGAAGCCACGGCGTAGAGATTGCCCTTGGAGGCGTTGTCTATCTTCACGGTGAGTTTCTTGTCGCCGTCCTTCACTGGCAGCGTGAGAGTCTCGAAGCACTTGCTGCCATTGACCTTGAAGGTCTTGCCGCCGGCAGTGCAGGTGGCCTGGATACCGCCGGCGTTGGTGCGGGCGTAGTTACAGACTGCGTAGAGGCTCCATGCCGTGGACTGGGTGCTCATATAGACATACTTGTCGTTGAGCCTTCCGGCAATCGCCTCGGCAAGCTTGAAGGCCTCTTCCTTGCGGTCGAGCAGGAGCATGGTCTTCAGGGCAACGGCGCGGTTGCGGTCGGAGCTGCCGTATGCCTCGTAGATGGTGTCTTCATACTTCAGGGATGCGGCCAGCTCGCGCGCCACGTTCTTCTTGCCGTCGATGGCATAGGACGCGGCCAGCAGCCAGGCTGCGCTCGCAGGCATCTTCTTAGCCTTCTCGCGGAGTATGTTCATTGCACTGCGCTGAGGCTTGCCGGCGGCTGCAAGTGCATACACGCCGTAGGCCCTGGCGGTGTTCTCCTCCTTGGTGTTGGTGACCTCCCTGCTGAGCCAGGAAATGAGTTCCTTCTTCAGGTCCACGGGAACGGCATAGCCTGCATCCTCTGCTTCCTTGAGGAAGTGGAGGGCATAGGCGCTGCCGAAGAGGGACGAGTAGCTGGAGCCCGGCCAGTAGGTCAGGGAGCCGTCGCTCTTGCGGTAGTTCTGGAGCCTGCGGATTGCACCTTCGATGTTGATGCGGGTGCGGGCGCGGACATTCTCGTCGCAGGTCATCACCTTGTCGAGGTAGAGCTGAGGGAATGCGGCGGAAACCGTCTGCTCGAGGCATCCGTAAGGATACTTGATAAGGTAATTCAGGCGGGACTGAAGGTCGATCGAAGGAATGGTCGAGAGTTCGAGCACGGCGGAGTTGGTGCCGGGCGTGCCGAACAGGTCGGCTGAAAGTTCCTTGGAAGCGCCTGCGGCAAGCAGCAGGGAGCTGCCCCTGGTGACCTCAGGATTGGGATTGAGCACGTCGATTTCGATGTCGCTGGTGGACTTGTCGCCGGAGGACTCGGCCGTCGCGCTGACATGGGCCACACCGGTGGCGTCCTTGACCTTGATTTCGAAGTACTCGATGGTCTGGCCTGCCTTCTCGGCCTGGACGGTCTTGGAAGCAGGTCCTACCACCTCCACGAGGTCGTCGGCCTTGAGGCTGAGCTTGACGGAGCCCACATTGTCCTTAAGGGTGATGAGGGTCACGGGGACCTTGATGGTCTCGCCGATATTCATGGCCCTCGGGAGGGTTGCCTGCACCATGACGGGCTTGGTCACGGCCACGTTGGCCGCATTGCTGCCCTGGGCCTTGCCGTCGGTGGCAATGACCATGGCGCGCAGGGATCCGATGTACTGAGGCACGTCGAAGCTGTGGCTGCCGGACTTGCCCGCCTTAAGGGTGAACGGGCCGAAGTAGGCAACGACAGGTTTGAACCGCTGGGCGTTCTGGGGCTTGATGTTGACCACGGCCTCTTCGTCACCACCGATTGCGAACAGCTGCTCGATCTTGCCGCCATAGGCACCGATGACGTCGTCATACTCGTCCCAGGTGCGGACGAGGAGGGCTTCCTTGGCGTAGAAGGCTTTCCAGGCGTCGGGAGTCTTGAAGGACGTCAGGCCGAGGAGACCTTCATCCACGAGGGCCACGACATAGCTCATTGCCTTGCCGTTCTTCTCCTTGACCTTGAACTTGAGGGTGGTCTCGGGCTTGACCTCCGCAGGGACTTCTATCTGAGGCTCCAGGTGCGACGCAGCATCGGCCACGTTGAGGTTCTGGACGCCGTAGAGACGTATGGGAGCGTCGTTGAGCGTGTTGGCATGGGGCTGCACGAGGGTCACGAACGCATAGACGTTCGGAAGCATGTCAGCGGTCATGGGGACCTGGATCTCGGTGCTCTCACCCTTGCATTCTATCCACTCGGTGCGGAGTATGCGGCCGCCCTTCTCCAGGGAGAGGAGAGCCTTGTTGCCGGGGGCGGAAGGGATCACGAGCTTAGCGGTCTCGCCCACATTGTAGCTTTCTTTATTGGTGGTAATCGCGAGGCGCGCAGCTGCATCGGACTGATTGCCGGAGCCGCTGCTGTAGTTCTCGTAGACTTCACAGAGCATCGAAGTGGAGTGTCCGCCGGCCTCGTCGCTGACGCGGATGAAATAGAGGCCGTCGGGGGCGTTCTTCCAGTCATAGGTGAAGCTGCCATTGCCGGAAATGGCGGATATGTGTTTGTCGAAGAAAACTTCCTTGCTCTTTCCTGACATGTAGCTGGCCATGTAGGAGGCGGAGTTCCACCACCAGCTCCAGTCGACGTGGCAAATCTCGACGTGGAGGTCGGACACGGTGACGGGCTTGCCGTCGGGACCCACCGTCGCGACGTCGAACTTGTGCGGCGCGCCGGACTTGATGTACTCCTCACCCCACTGGGTGGTGTTCTTTTCGGTCTTGATGCCGACGTAGGCGTCGAACGGCGACATCTTGAAGCTGAACCAGGAGGAGCTGAACTCGCCGCTCGGCTCGAAGGCGCGCATGGTGAATGCTATGTTCAGCATGCCGGGAACACCTTCACCGCGCAGGTCCATGTTCGTGGAAATCTGCACCTGTCCGTTTTCGTCGGTGACCTGGTCGCCGTAGCGGCGGGCCTGGGACTCGAAAGCGCGGGACTCATCCTTGAAATCGTACGCCTCGTAGCCCTTGAAGCTGGTCTTCGCATTGGTCAGTTCCACGTCGCCGTTGACCTTCAGGCCGCTGCCGGGAGCGCCGTAGAGCCAGTTGACGGTCACAGTGCCGAGGCAGGAGCTCTTGGGGACAAGCAGCTTTTCTTCGAACTGGAGGTCGATGTCGAGCTTGTTGGGCTTGACGGTCTCTATCTTGACCTGCTTGTAGTAGGTCTGGCCGCCCACCTTCACGCCCACGCGCCACTGGCCCGTGGGGGCGTCGGCGTCCGTGGTGAAGGGGAAATGATAGATATGGCTGCCGTCGTTCCTGACGGTGACGGTGCGGGTGACCTGGCCGTCGGGGTTGAAGAGTTCAGCCACGACGGGGTGCCCGATGGGCAGTTCGGAGCCTTCAGTCATGGTGATGGCGGTCACGTGGAGGGTGTCGCCGGGACGCCAGACTCCGCGCTCGCCGAAGATATAGGTCTTCATGCCGCCGGGAGCGGTCGTGCCGCTGACGTCGAAATTACTGGTGGACAGGGACTTCTCATACTTGAGAGCGAGGTAGGCGGCTCCCTTGTCGGACGAAGCGACTACGTAGTTGCCGGTCGCGCTGCCGGGGAAGGAGACGCGGCCGTCCTTGTCGGTCACGCCCTTGCCGAGCTCCTGGAGCACTTCGTCGTAGAGCTTGACCTTCACGCCCTTGAGGGGGGCGCCGGTCAGGATGTCGCAGGCAAAGACCTCGCAAGTGTTGCTGCCGCTCTTGGCGATGAGGGCCACGTCACTGGCCAGCAGGAAGGTACTGCGCTCCTCGTAGGTCTCATAGTCACCGAAGTAAGAGTCGCTGTCCCAGAAGTCCTCTTCCTCGAGGGGCTCTTCGCCGCGGATCTCGACGAAGTAGATTGCGCCCGGCTCAGGCTTGATCAGCTCGTCCATGCTGACGGCGTAGTTTCGCACGGTACGCAGATGGGGAGCATCCGTGCTGCCGAGCACCACGGTGGTGTCTGTGATCACGCGGGCCACCTTGGACAGGTTGTAGCGGGTCTCGTAGGATTCGAACTGCATGAACTGCAGTATGTTGCTGGTGAAGACCTTACGCACGCGGAAACGGGCCTTCGCATAGCCGTAGGAGCTGAACAGGATGTCCATCTTGCCCGTGGAAGGGAGTATGGAGCCCTTGCTGACCAGCTTGATCTGGGGAGCCTCGGGAGACTCCGCCTCGCTCGCCTCGTCTCCTTCATAGGTATCATAGGTATTTTCAACAACCGTAACCGCAGGCTGGCTCCCTGACTCATCGGGAGACACGGGCTTCGGTTCTTTTCCCTGATTGGATTCGTTGCATCCAGCACAGACCATCGCGATGGCCAGTGCACTGAATAATAGTTTGGACAGTTTCATATATTTGGTTATTTTTGTTCCAGATGTCCAAATATAAGAAATTATTTTTGATATTGAGCCCCCTGTTGCTCTTATATATCTTCTGTCTGCCGTGGAAGATGTTCCGTGCGCCCGTGAGCGCGACCCTGACCACGGCCGACGGAACCCTGCTGGGGGCGCGCATCGCAGCTGACGGGCAGTGGCACTTTCCCCCGGCCGAGAGCGTGCCGGAGAAGTTCGCAAAATGCATAGTCTGCTATGAGGATAAACGCTTCTGGTGGCATCCGGGCATCGATTTCCTGTCCATCGGCAGGGCCATCAGGCAGAACGCCAGGCGCGGCGAAGTGGTCAGCGGCGCCAGCACAATTACGATGCAGGTCATACGCCTGAGCCGTCCGAACGCTCCGCGAAACATACCAGAAAAACTGCTCGAAGCGGTCATGGCCACGCGCCTGGAACTTCGGCACTCCAAACGCAAGATACTGCTGCTCTACGCCTCCAACGCCCCCTTCGGCGGCAACGTGGTCGGAATAGACGCCGCTGCCTCGCGCTACTTCGGGCGCGCCGCCGACAACCTGTCCTGGGCCGAAAGCGCTATGCTGGCGGTACTCCCCAACTCCCCTGCCCTGATCCACCCGGGGCGCAACCGGGCGCGTCTTCTGGAAAAGCGCAACTTCCTGCTGGACAAGCTCTGCGCCGACGGCACGATAGACGAACTGGAGTGCGAACTGGCCAAGGACGAGCCCCTGCCCGACAAGCCCCTGCCCATGCCCGACAAGGCCTACCACCTGCTGGAGCGCCTGCGGGCCGAGGGCGGCGACAAGGCCTACGTCTGCTCCATAGACCCGACCCTGCAGGACCGCGTCAACCTTCTGGCACGCAATTACTTCGACATCTACCACGGCAACCTCGTGGACAACATGGGCATACTGGTGCGCAGCGTCCGCACCGGCGAGATCCTTGCCTACTACGGCAACACCCGCGGCCTGGCGCCGGGCCTGCGCGGATCCGACGTGGACATGATTCCCGCCCGGCGTTCCAGCGGCAGCACCCTGAAGCCCCTGCTCTACGCCGCCCTGCTGCAAAGTGGCCAGATACTGCCCGGTTCCCTGGTCAAGGACACCCCCTACCACCACGACAACTTCTCCCCGCACAATTACCTGCGCACCTTCGACGGAGCAGTGCCGGCGGACGAAGTCATACAGCGCTCCCTCAACGTGCCCTCAGTGCGCATGCTGGAGCAGTACGGTGCCCCTAAGTTCCTCGAACTGCTGCAGGAAATGGGATTCACGTCCATAGACAAGGATGCCGACCACTACGGTCTCTCGCTCATCCTGGGCGGGGCTGAAATCACCCTGGAGAGCCTTGTCGGGGCCTACCGTGACATGGCGGCCTCCCTGACCGACGACGCCGTGGATGCCCGCAAGATACCGCTCGGGCGCGGGGCCTGCTGGCTCACTTTCGAGGCCCTTTCCAAGGCCAACCGGCCTGAGGAGGAGGCGTCCTGGATGGGATTCAGTTCATCGGGACGCATAGCCTGGAAGACCGGCACCAGCTGGGGCAACCGCGACGCCTGGAGCGTGGGTGTGAACCGCGACTACGTGGTGGGCGTGTGGGTCGGCAACAGCGACGGCGAGGGGCGGGCGCAGATGACCGGCGTCAGCTATGCTTCACCGGTGATGTTCAACGTGTTCTCGGCGCTTCCGGCTTCCCGCTGGTTCAGCAAGCCGCTGGACGACCTGGTGCCGCTGGAGGTGTGCGCCCGCAGCGGCCTGCCTGCCTCCATGGTGTGCCCGGAGCGCGATACGGTGTGGGTGCCGGACATTGAGAACCGTCCGGACGAGTGCCGCTTCCACAGGGTGGTCCACCTCGACGCCGAGCAGCGTTACATGGTCAACAGCAGCTGCTATCCGGTGGAAAAGATGGTGGAGAAGGTGTGGTTCGTGCTGCCGCCGGCGATGGAGTGGTACTACATGAAGAACCACCTGGACTACATTCCCCTGCCCCCGAAGCACCCCGACTTCGACGCCGCCTCCGACACCCGCAACCCCATAGATATCCTATATCCCCATCCCGGAATCACGGTGGTGACCACGGTAGACCTGACGGGACGCGAGCAGGGAGTCGTGGTGCGCTCAGCCCACAGGGATCCCCACGCCGTGCTCTTCTGGCACCTGGACGACAAGTTCCTGGGGCAGACCACCGGGGAGCACGACCTGCTCATCCACCCCGAACCGGGAGACCACGTGCTCGTGGTCATGGACGAGGGCGGCGCCAGCAGGAGCGTGGCATTTAAAGCAAAATAATTATATTTGCACTGATATGAACAGATATATGGAACTTGCCATACGCGAAGCGCGTGAAGGCATCGAGCAAGGACACGGCGGCCCCTTCGGCACCGTGATAGTCAAAGACGGAGAAATAGTCGGCCGCGGCCACAATTGCGTCCTGCGCGACAACGACGCCACCTGCCACGGCGAAGTGGCGGCAATCCGCGACGCCGGCAGGCGCCTCGGCACCTTCGACCTGAGCGGCTGCGAGCTCTACACGACCGGCGAGCCCTGCCACATGTGCCTCTGCGCATGCATGTGGGCGAATATCAGCAAGATATACTACGGCTGCAACATCGCCGACAACGGCATGATAGGCTTCCGCGACGACAAATTCGACCAGATTTTCGGCGGCCGCGACAAACTCGAAGGCTACATGACCGAACTCGACCGCGAAGACTGCCTCCAGCTCTTCCGCGACTACATGTCCATGCACCACGAGAACTACTAGGCCGTTGTCTGAGCGTTCCCCCGCTGTCATTCTGAACGCTCGATGCTGTCATTCTGAACGCTCTATGCTGTCATTTTGAGTGCCCTCCCGTTGTCATTCTGAGCGCAGCGAAGAATCTCTATTCAAGTGTAGGAGTATAAAGATATACTCCATCTTTTACTTTACAATAATTGTCGAGATTAGACAGACCATTATCAATTGGCAATTCCTCGGCAAAATACTCTATTGCGGATGATAAACAATTGGTGATTATTACTTTACGGGCATTGCTCTCTTCTCCTCGGTCGGAGCAATTAATGTATATATCACCAGATGGCGCGACACAGATTTGATGTAAGACCATGCTTGGATACTGCAGATAGAATGATCTATATGCATGGCATATTCGTGAAACAGCACGCCACTCATTAGTATTCTTAGGAATTGTATCAAATAGAATATCGTCTTGAGGCCATCTGTCGGTATGTTTATATATTGAATCTATCTGTGGCTGTGACAATAATACTTTTCTAATTGTACAGTTGTCACAATTATCACGAATGACTGTGCTATAATGATTACCATAATAGATTACATGATAAACATCCGAACGCATAAATGCGGAATAATCTGAAAATGTCGCCAACTCGGATCCTTTTATGGCATCACTATACTCGGAAATAGATATCGGTACGGAGCATAGTGATAAACCTAAAAGGATAAAGAGCAGCAATACACAGTGTTTTGCGGTATTTATTAGGTTTTGCATGAATAATCACAGCTTTGATTGAGCGCAGCGAAGAATCTCCTACCGGAACTTCTTGTCCTCCTCGAGCATGCCGAGGTAGGAGTTGTAGCGCTCGGGGCTTATGAGGCCGGAGTCGACGGCGGCCTTGACGGCGCAGCCGGGCTCGTGGGTGTGGGTGCAGGGAATGAAGCGGCAGTCGTCGGCAACCCTCAGCATTTCAGGGAAATACTTCGAAATCTCCTCCTTTTCCAGGTCCACCAGGCCGAAGCCGCGGAGGCCTGGAGTGTCGACTATGAAGCCGCCGCAGGAAAGAGGATACATCTCATACAGGGAGGTCGTGTGCTTGCCCTGGAGGTGGGCGGTGCTGATGCGGCCTACCTTGGGATCGAGCGAGGGGTCGAGGGCCTTTATGATTGAGCTTTTGCCGACCCCGGACTCGCCGCTGACCAGGCTGGTGCCACTGGAGCAGATTTCCCGCAGGCGGTCGATGCCCTCGCCCGTAAGTGCCGAGCACTCAACGACTTCGTAGCCAGCGCCGCGGTAGATTTCGCAGAAGTGTTCCACTTCTTCCGGGGCCATATCCCGGCAGATGTCCAGTTTGTTCAGCACTATTACCGCCCGGACCCCGTAGACCTCACAGGTCACGAGCAGGCGGTCCAGGAACGGCAGCTTGATCTCAGGGAAATACAACGTCACGACCAGCAGGGCGCGGTCCAGGTTGGCGGCGATGACGTGGGACTGGCGGGAAAGGTTGGTGCTGCGGCGTATGACGTAATTGCTTCGGGGCAGCACGTCCTTGATGACCGCCGGATGCAGTTCGTCCGCCACCGGCCCGTCCAGCACATACTCCACCCTGTCGCCGACTGCGATCGGATTGGTGGCTCCGGAGCGCTCCAGGCGCACTTTTCCGCGCAGCACGGCAGGGAACGGAGCCCACTGCGGCAGGGCGCTCAGCAGGAAATGGCTCCCGGCGTTCTTGACCACCACCGCTTCCATCAGCGCACTCGTCCGATTAATTTGTCGGCGAACTCCTTCAGAGGTGCCGTGTCCACGCTGACGCCCGAAATGGCTTCCAGCGCGCCGGCGGAGTAACGTTCAATTTCAGCGCGGGCGTCTTCCGGCACTCCAAGCTTGTCGTAGATTGCCTTGACGGCGGCTATCTTCTGCTTTTCATCTTCGGGGGATGAGCATTTGCGCTTGAAAATCTTCAGGAATGCCTCCGGATCGACAGTCTTTTCAAGGGTGCGGACCGTCAGCCAGCTCTTCTTTTCATTGAGGATGTCGCCTCCGATGGGCTTGCCGAAGACTTTTTCGTCGCCGTAGGCGTCCAGCAGGTCGTCGGCCACCTGGAAGGCCATGCCGAGCCCGTAGCCATAACGGTAGAACGCCTCGCATTCCGCTTCCGGCGCACCTGCCACCAGCGCTCCCATCTTTGCGGCGCATGCTATAAGCACTGCAGTTTTCAGTCCTATCATCTTTTCGTAACCGGCCATCGGCACGGTGTCGAGGGACTCGAAGTCCATGTCGTATTGCTGCCCCTCGCACACCTCCGCCGCCGTTTTGGAAAACAGCTCCAGGGCCCTGTCCAGGCAGGCCGCGGGCGCCTTTGCAATATGCTTGTAGGCTTCAATGAGCATCACGTCGCCGCTCAGTATGGCGGTCGTCTCGTCCCATTTCTTCCACACTGTCGGGACGCCCCGGCGCAGCGGGGAACGGTCCATAATGTCGTCGTGGATAAGGGAATACGTGTGGAACAACTCTATCGCGGCGGACGGCTCAAGGACATCCGGACCGGGCTCCTTTCCATAGAGTCCAAAGACGGTCATGCACAGTCTCGGACGGAGACGCTTGCCGCCTATGTCCATCATATATCGCAGGGGATCGTAGAGGCCCGCAGGTTCGGCAGGAAATTTGATTACATCTTCAATCATACCCACAAATATAATAATTATATTTGCAGAATGAAACTCGTATTCGCTACAGGCAACAAGGGCAAGCTCCGCGAAGCCCGTGAGATCCTGGAAGGCATGGCGGAAGTCGTGTCTCCCGCCGACCTCGGCATCTTCGAAGACATTGCCGAGACCGGCTGCACCCTCAAGGAGAACTCCATACTTAAGGCTCAGGGATACAGGGAACTGTGCGGCATGGACTGCTTCGCCGACGACACCGGCCTCGAGGTCGATGCCCTCGGAGGCGCTCCGGGCATACACGCTGCCCGCTACGCCCAGGATATAGCCCGCCGCGACGGCCGCCCCCTCCCGCCCGACCACGATTTCAGTGCCAATATCGACGCCCTGCTCAGCGAGCTTTCCAAGTGCCCCGGAGCGCCCCGTACGGCGCGTTTCCGCAGCGTGGTGACCCTCCTTCTGGACGGGGAGGAGCACTTTTTCGAAGGCACGCTGGAAGGCCGTATCGCCCAGGCCCGCAGCGGCTCAGGCGGCTTCGGCTACGACCCCGTGTTCATCGCCGACGAGTATCCCGACCGCAGCGTTGCGGAGCTCCCGGAAGAAGTAAAAAACGCCATTTCGCACCGCGGCAAGGCCCTTCGCGCAATGGCACAATGGATTAAAGAGAATATATGAAGAAGACCATAATATGCATCCTAATGCTCCTGGCCGCCATACAGGCCGGAGCCCAGTCCAAGAGCTTCAAGCTCGGCCAGTGGACCGAAATCCACAGCTCCATCGTCAAGGAACTCAACCGCGCCTACGTGGACTCCCTTCCCGTGGACCGCATAGAGCGCGCCGGCATCGACGCCATGCTCTCCAACCTCGACCCCTACACCGTCTATGTGCCTGAGGAAGAGAACGAAGACCTCCGTATGATGATCAACAAGAGCTACGGAGGCATAGGCGCCGTCATCTACAAGCCGGACCTGCAGGGCAACGTGATCATCAACGAGCCATACAAGGATTCGCCCGCCTGGGGAGCCGGCCTGCGCGCAGGCGACGAGATCATGACCATCGACGGCGTGAGCGTCAAGGGCTTCACCAGCGCCGAGTGCAGCGAAAAGATGCGCGGCACCCCCGGCACAAAGGTGGTGTTCAAGGTGAAAAAGGTCCACACCGGTGAAATCAAGGACATCAAGATAACCCGCCGCACCATCCATCTTCCCGACATCCAGTATGCCGGTATGGTGGGCCCGCACACCGGCTACATCCTGCAGACCGGCTTCACTGAAGGCGTCGGCGAGCAGATGCGCCAGACCATAAACGACCTGCGCAAGGGCGGCCAGCTCGACACCCTGGTGCTCGACCTGCGCGGCAACGGCGGCGGCCTGCTGGCCGAGGCAGTGGACATCGTGTCCATCTTCGTACCGAAGGGCTCCGTGGTCGTGACCGCAAAGGGCCGCGAAGCCGGCAGTTCCTACACCAGCCGCACCACGAAGGCCCCTCTGGACACCAATCTTCCGCTGATAGTGCTGGTCGATTCCGGTTCAGCCTCTGCGTCTGAAATCGTCTCCGGCGCCCTCCAGGACCTCGACAGGGCCATAATCATAGGCACGCGCACCTTTGGCAAGGGCCTGGTGCAGAGCATACGACCGCTGCCCTATGGCGGCCAGCTCAAGATGACAACTGCCAAGTACTACACCCCCAGCGGCCGCTGCGTGCAGGCCATTGACTACTCCCACCGCAACGAGGACGGCAGCGTCGGCCACATCCCCGATTCCCTGACCCACGAGTTCAAGACCGCGATGGGACGCACCGTGCGCGACGGCGGCGGAATAACCCCCGACATCGAGGTCAAGCCCCGCGACTACAGCCGCCTCACATATTCCCTGGTGCTCAACGGAGTGGTGGAGCAATATGCTCTCGAATACGTCAGGAAGCACACCTCAATCCCTCCCACCGACGAATTCTTCCTTTCCGATGCCGAATACAACGACTTCATCGAATTTGCCAAGGGCAAGGAATTCGACTACCGCTCCAGCGCCAAGACCTACTTCGACCTCGTGCGCAAGGAGCTTGTCCGCGACGGACTGGAAGAGGCTATGTCCAAGGAACTGGATGCCCTCGGGAAGGCCCTGGACATGGAGAAGGAGGAGTTCCTCCGTCTCAAGAAAGACGAAATCGTGCCCTTCATCGAAGAGGAGATAGTCGTTCGCTATTACTTCCAGCCCGACGGCGTGAAGCTTCGCCTCCGCTATGACAACCAGCTCCGCCAGGCCCTAAGCAAAGCCGCCGGCTTCAAATTTGAGTAATGGAGAGGCGTGATATAGAGGTGATGGCGCCGGCAGGCAATTTCGAGTGCCTGCACGCTGCTCTCCAGGGAGGAGCCGATTCGGTGTATTTTGGCGTTGGACGCCTCAACATGCGCTCCCACAGCGCCAATAATTTCGCCCCCGAAGACCTCGAAGAAGTAGTGCGCCTCTGCCACGAGGCCTCGGCGAAGGCCTACCTGACCCTGAACATCATCCTCTATCAGGAGGACCTGCAACCGGCCCGCGAGGCACTCGATGCCGCGAAGGCGGCAGGCGTGGATGCCGTCATTGCGTCCGACATAGCCGCCGTGGAGTATGCCAGGAGCATAGGCCTGGAGGTTCATGCCTCCACCCAGCTCAACATATCGAACATCGAGTCGCTGCGCTTCTGGTCGCGCTGGGCCGACGTGGTGGTGCTTGCCCGCGAACTCAACCTGGACCAGGTGCGCGACATATCCGAAGCCGTGGAGCGCGAAGGCATCTGCGGCCCTTCAGGGGAGCCGGTGCGCATAGAAATGTTCGCCCACGGCGCCCTCTGCATGGCCGTCAGCGGCAAGTGTTACCTGAGCCTGCACGCCTACGGCGAGTCCGCCAACCGAGGCGCCTGCATGCAGGTCTGCCGCAGGGGCTACGAAGTGCGCGACCTAGAGACCGGCTACACGCTGGACATCGACAACAAGTACATAATGTCGCCCAAGGACCTGTGCACCATAGAGTTCCTGCCGAGGATAATCGAAAGCGGAGTCCGGGTGCTGAAGATCGAGGGCCGGGCCCGGAGCGCCGACTACGTGCTGCGCTGCACGTCCTGCTACCGCAAGGCAGCCGACGCCGTGCTGGACGGCAGCTTCACCCCGGAACTCGCCGCTTCGCTGAAGGCGAGCCTTTCGGAAGTGTTCAACCGCGGCTTCTGGGACGGCTACTACCAGGGCGCACGGCTCGGGGAGTGGAGCGCAATTTATGGCTCCCAGGCCACCAGGCGCAAGGTTTACTGCGGGAAGATAAGCAATTGGTTCGACCGTATAGGCGTGGCGGAAATCACCGTCGAAGCCACCGATCTCCGGCTCGGGGACGAACTAGTCATCATCGGTCCCACCAGCGGCGTCACCCAGACTGTCGTGGGCGACATGCGCGTGAACATGGAGCCTTGCGAGCTTGCCCCCAAGGGAGTCCGCTGCTCGGTCGCCATCCCCGCCGGTCCTTCCGGCGAGCACGTCCGCCGCGGCGACAAGGTGTATCTCTGGGTGGAAGCCTGAGTTTAAACTTAAGTTTATGAAGAGTTATTTATCAAAACTGACCGTCCTTATATCTGTACTTGCCGTTATAGGATGTACCAAAGCAAAGGAAGAAGGGTACATCCCGAGCAAGAGTGTCCCTGAGGGGGCCGTAGATATGGGTACAGTCATGACCCGGGAAAACGGCACCAAATACAGGGTATTCTGGGCGGAATGCAACCTTGGAGCCTCCAGCCCTGAAGAATACGGCGATTATTTCGCATGGGGAGAGGTCAAACCCAAAAAAGAGTATACTAAAGAAACGTACAAATGGTCAAATGGCATTTATGATGAAATGATCAGTGCACATGGACATGTTCAGCATCTTATTCTGACTAAATACTGCCCTTCCCATCAGACCTTGCTTTGGGGACTGTCATCTCCGCCGGACGGAAAGACTGAATTCCGTGATTATGACTACGAGGACGATGCAGCAAGGGTAAGACTCGGAGGAAAATGGCGCACGCCCACTGCTGCCGAGCTATTGGATCTTTGGCGTAATTCCTCGATAACCTACGAATACAAAAACGGTCGTCGTTGTCTGAGGTTTGGCAGCAGGATTACACGACAGTGTATCTATTTGCCGCTAGGCGGTTACGGTGAATATAAAAGTAAAACGGGTAGAGAGCATGAGGCTTATTACATGTCTTCATCCATTGTGGAGACAAATCCGGATCTTATATATATTCTTGCACGGACATACCACGGCAGCGTTATTACCGGGATGGGCTCGCTGGACCGCGATTATGGCTACAACGTGCGACCGGTAATAGAGGAATAGCCAGAAAGCAGGGGCCAAAATATCTGCACTCCCGACAGGTGTACAAAAAAACAGCATCCTGCGCAATCTGTGTGTACACCTTCCCCTGTTTTGCCGCCAAAAAGGGCATTATAGGGGGCGGTGAACAAAAAACCGCCCTTATTCGGAAATTATCTGCTCACCTGTCTTCCTAGACGCCTATGAACTGGGCAGACCATCCTCCCAGATGCATGGCGACCATACCTTCGTAGAGGCCTGTTCATTCGTGTGACGTAGGAGGTCCATACTCCGGTGCAGGTCACCCTGTCGCCCGGTGCAGGTCCCTCATACTTTTGGCTCGAGTCCGCCTAAAGACTGGCGCAGGTCTGATTTTTCTTGGGGGACTTGCGCCACCAGCGGGCGTGAGAGCCATATTTGCGGTGCGGGTCTCCAGCACTTTTTCGGACCTGCACCAAACAATAGGGGGACCTGCGCCAAAAAGCTTGGGGACTTGCTCCAAATAGCCAAGGGACCTGCGCCAGGAACTAGATTCTTCGCTGCGCTCAGAATGACAGCGGGGGGCGCTCAGAATGACAGCGGGGGGGCGCTCAAAATGACAGCGGAGGCCGGAGGCCTAAATCTCTACTACACCTTCGAAGACGGTGCGGGCGGGGCCGCTCATGAGAATGGTGCCGTCGTTGCAGGTGACTGAAAGGGTGCCGCCGTCCATCACTATACTTATGGGACCGCTGCAGAGGCCATGGCTCACAGCAGCGGCTGCGGTAGCGCAGGCGCCGGTGCCGCAGGCGAGCGTGACGCCGCTCCCCCGCTCCCAGACGCGCATACGGATGCGCCCAGGCTCCTCGACTGAAGCGAACTCGACGTTGATGCCTCCGGGGAAACTCTTTTCTATCGACGGACCGGAAACCGCTGGATCGACAGCCCCAGCACCACCGCAGAACACCACGAAATGCGGATTCCCCACATCCACGACAGTGCCGGTGAATGCTGCACCGCATGCCCGGACAGTACGCTCTTGATTCACGATCCGGTACTTCCCCATCCCCACCGTGACACTGTCCACCAGGCCGTCAGGACCGGGATGCACATTAAGGCGCACAATTCCGGAAGGAGTCTCAAGACCAAGTTCGTTCTTCTTTGTCAACCCATTATCCCACACATACTTACCTATGCAGCGAGCAGCATTTCCGCACATCATTCCCTCCGAGCCGTCGGCATTGAACATACGCATGGAAAAGTTCGCCTTCTCCGAGGGCCCTATCAGCACCAATCCATCTCCTCCAATCCCGAAATGCCGGTCACTGAGCCGCACCGATAGCGCCGCCGGATCCTGTACATGGTAACGGCTGGCATCGACATATATATAGTCGTTGCCCAGCCCCTCCATCTTTGTGAATTCCAACTTCATTTCCGAAACAAATTAGGCCGGATTAGAAGAACCAGCCGACGGTTATGTAGCTGGCGACGCCGAGGCGGGCTTCGGGGGCAGCAGTAACTGGAGCGGGAGCGCTAGGCTCGGGGACGGCTTCAGAGCCAGCAACAGGGGCTCCGGAGGCGAAGAGGGAGCCGAGCTGGGTGCGGAAAGACCACTGGAGCAGCAGGTTGGCGACCTTGATGCCGGCGACGGCCGCGAGGCCTCCCTGGTGGGGATTGACGGTCCAGCCGGGATCGGCCTTGCTGAAGGAATGGGAGAAGACGTAGCTGTAGTAGCCGCCAAATCCCACGAACGCTGCATCACGGGAATCATTCGAACGGATCAGCAGATATGCAGGCACGGTGATTCCCTGCTGCATGTAGTCCTGAGACGTTCCCAACGGAGTGTCAAGCGACGGGAAACGGGAATTGGACCGTTCATAGAGAGCCTCCAGCTGGAGACCGAAGGCGCCGAAGTTGGCGCGGCCCACAAGACCAGCACTGTAGTCGACAAGGCCCTTGGCGCTGATGTCTGCCTTCGGGAATGAAATGGAAGAGCCGGCAAAGCCGCCGAGCACGCCGAATTCGACTGCAGGCTGCTTGGAATTATGCTTCCGTGCCACCTTCCCGCTGGCCTTCCAGTCGGGATCTATGGCAGCCTGGGCTGCAAAGTCCGAAAGATATCCGGTCACCTTGTCGAGGCCGTCGTAGTCGATCAGGTCGGGCGTGTCTGTGGGCTTGTGATACTGGGGATGGATGCCCGTGGACACGGCCAGCGTGGGCACACCTTTGCGCGCGAAGGCATCGGTGTCGGTCGCAGTAAGCACCGAAGTCTCGAAATTCTTCGGCCTGACCTTGATGGAGTGGCGCTTGGCCGTCTCGGAAGCCAGCACGCGGCCGTCGCGAATCGTAGCCACGCCTTCCAGCACGAGACTGCCATGCCCGGCATAGCGGCCCACCATATCCACGCTGACCATCAGTTTCACATTCTTGATCCCCACGAGCTCGTCCAGGAAGCCGGCCAGGGAGGTGCTTCCGAAGAGACCGAGCTCCTCAGCGTCGAAAGCGGCAATGATCACGCTGCGCTGCAGCTGGTCCTTCTGGGCCACCAGTTCGCGCGCGATTTCAATCAGGGCGGCGCTGCCGGAGGCGTTGTCGTCCGCTCCGGGGTAAATCTCCCCTTTCTTCACGCCCAGGTGGTCATAGTGGGCACCAAGCACGATGAATTCGTCCTTGAGCGCACCACCCTCGATGACGCCGACCACATTGCAGTAGCTGGTCCCCTTGGTCTCGAAAGGCACCAGGAAATCACCGCCTGAAAGAGGCTGCAGGCCACATTCCTTGTAGCGGGCGGCTATGTATTCCCTTGCCTTGATGTCGCCGGCAGTAGCGGCGCCGCGGCCCTGCAATTCTTCGGAGGCCAGATAGTTAACGTATTCGGTGAGCCTTTCCTTTCGGCTCTGGGCGCTTGCGTCCGCGACTCCTATCAGGAGCGGAAGGAGCAGGAGAAGGGGTAGGATCTTCTTCATTTTCAATGAGTTCATAATCGAGCAATCGCTGCTCGAGATTGGCATTTTTCACCTTGATCCGCACCCTGTCGCCAAGCCGGTACTGCCTTCGGGTACGGCGGCCCACCAGCCTGTAGCGGGCCTCGTCGAATTCGTAGAAATCGGAACGGATTTCGCGCAGCGGCACCATTCCCTCGATGTGGGTATCGTCTATCTCCACATACATTCCCCACTCCGTCATGCCGGACACGGCGCCTTCGAACTCCTGTCCTATCTTGTCCTGCATGAACTCCACCAGCTTGTATTTCACGCTGGTACGCTCTGCGTCGGCAGCCACGAGCTCACGCTCGGATGCGTGCTCGCATTCCCTTTCATATCGGCTCTTGTCGACGGATGAACCGCCGGCCAGGTAGGACGAAAGCAGCCTGTGGACCATCAGGTCGGGATAGCGGCGGATCGGGGAAGTAAAATGCGTGTAGAAATTGAACGCAAGGCCGTAGTGACCGATGTTGTCGGTGCTGTAGACCGCCTTCGCCATGGACCGGAGGGCTATGTTCTGGAACGCCTCGTACTCCGGCTTGCCCTTGGAGGAGGAGAGCAGTTCGCGCAGCGATGAAGCGGCGCTCTTGCCGCTGGTGGCCTCTTCCATCTTGTAGCCGAAATTGGAGGCGAAGCCCCTCAGGCTCTCCAGCTTTTCGTAGTTCGGTTCCCCGTGGATACGGTACACGAATGTTTTGGCGCTCTTCATCGGCACTCCGTTCATCTTGCCCCCGGTGCCCACATATTCGGCCACGGTGCGGTTGGCAAGCAGCATGAACTCCTCTATGAGGTTGTTGGACTCACGGGCGATCTTCTGGAACACGCGCACCGGCTTGCCCTGCCCGTCCACCTCCACCTTCATTTCCGGACGGTCGAAATTGATTGCACCCGCCTTGAACCTGGTCTCGCGGAAAATATGCGCAAGGCCGTTCAGGGTCAGCAGGGCGTCCTCCAGGGGCGTCTGTTTCGCCTTTTCCGGCGGATTGTCGATCACGGCCTGGGCCTGGTCGTAGTCCATGCGGCTGTCGGAACGGATGATAGTCCTTCCTATCCAGCGGGACTTCACCGCTCCCTTGGGACCGATTTCGAAAACGGCGGAAAAAGTGAGTTTATCCTCATCAGGTCGCAGGGAGCAGAGCTTGTTGCAAAGCTTTTCGGGCAGCATCGGGACGGTGCGGTCCACCAGGTACACGGACGTGCCCCTCTCTCGGGCCTCCTTGTCAACCGCGGAGCCGGGCTTCACGTAGTAGGACACGTCGGCGATATGCACGCCGATCTCGTAGTTGCCGTTCGCCAAGCGGCGGAACGACAGGGCGTCGTCGAAGTCCTTGGCGTCGGCAGGATCGATGGTGAAAGTCAGTGTGTCCCTGAAATCCTTGCGGCCCTTGAGGTCGGCTGCCGTGATTTCCTCCGAAATCTTGTCTGCGGCATTCTCAACCTCCTTTTCAAACCGGTATGGGAGGTTGAACTCCGCAAGGATGGCGTGCATCTCGGTGTCGTTGTCACCGGGGGTGCCGAGCACATCGACCAGGTGTCCCCAGGGACTGGGTTCACCACGGAGCCAGTGATCCACGACCACGGCCACTTTCATGCCGGCCTGCGCACCCATGCTGCGGGCGAGCTCCGCATCCACCTGGATATCGTAGGGCATGAACTTGCTCTGCATCAGCACCCAGGCCTGGGCGCCCATGAAGTGCATGTAGCCCACGAACGGAGCCTTGCTGGG
>JAILIM010000087.1 GCA_024695285.1 Bacteroidales bacterium | reverse complement strand
AACTCATCCCCTTCTTTCAACATCCGTGGTAAAACCTCTATCGGACAGGGCGGCAGCGCGCTGGTGCTCATCGACGGCGTCGAGGGCAACGCCAGCCTCCTCAACCCTAACGATATCGAGAGCGTTTCCGTGCTGAAGGATGCCGCATCCTCCGCAATCTACGGATCCCGCGCACCTTACGGCGTGGTGCTCATCACCACCAAGAGCGCAAAGAAGGGCACCGCAACGGTCACCTACCAGACCAACCTTTCGTTCGAAACACCTACGGCCATGCCTGACGTGGTTTCCGATGGTTACACCTGGGCCAAACACTTCTATGATTCCTGGTACAACTACAAGGGCAGCAATCCTACCGCCATCAACAAGACCATGGAATTCTCCACGGCATGGTTGGAGGAATACCGCCTGAGGGCCGAATCCGGCAACTACGAGACCCTGGTCTCCGACGGATCCATCGGCACGAAGGGCCGCTGGCTCTATTACCATAAAGGCACCGACTACTACGATGCCCTCTACAAGGACTACACCTTCACCCAGACCCACAACCTTTCTGTTTCCGGAGCGGACGACAAGTTCGACTACTACGTATCCGCCCGTCTCTACGACAACAACGGTCTGTTCGACAGTGAGGTGAACCCCGACTACTACAAGATGTACAACGGCCGCGTGAAGGTAGGATACCAGGTGACCGACTGGCTCAAGATCACTTCCAACACGAGCATCGCCTACAGCCGTTACATGATGCCTGAGACTCAGAGCGAGGGCGGCGGTAACATCTGGCGTAACATCGCCGATGAAGGCCACCCCTGCTCCCCTATCGTCAACCCGGACGGAACCCTTTCCTACAGCGGTGTGTATTCCGTCGGTGACATCCTCTATGGAACAAGTAACCGCAAGTACACCAACAGGCAGGCGGAGAACACCCTCGGCGCAAAAGCCACTTTACTCGACAACCGCCTCCGCCTCAATGCGGACTTCACATATCGGGCCCGTTCCTACGACACCCACGTACACCGTCTCCCCACTCCGTTCACAAGGTACGAAGGCATCACCGAGTCCCTCGCGGAAATCAAGGGTCTGGCCGACTACATCAGCGAAACCCTCCGCACCTACGACTATGTTGCCACCAACGAATACATGGAGTATGAAGACAACATCGGCAAGAGCAACTTCAAGGTCCTCCTCGGCTACAACTACGAGCGCCAGACCTACAAGGAGACCTACGCCTACAACGACGGCCTGCTCTCCCCTAACGTAGACAACCTCAACCTCGCCCTCGGCCTGGACAACAAGTCCATCACAGGAGACTATTCCCAGTGGCGTACCGCCGGTGCGTTCTTCCGTGTGAACTACAACTACGACGAGCGCTACCTGCTCGAAATCAACGGTCGTTACGACGGTTCATCCAAGTTCCCTGCACGTCAGCGCTGGGCATTCTTCCCCTCCATCTCCGCCGGTTGGCGCCTGAGCGAGGAGCCCTGGTTCAACGTAGACAAGAGCATCGTCTCCAACATCAAGCTCCGCGGTTCCTATGGTTCCCTCGGTAACAGTAATGTTGGCGTTTACGCATACGACGAGACCTTCGATTTCAGCACGGGAACCATAATCAACGGACAGAAGGTCCGCTACACCAGCGCCCCTTCACCTATCCCTGATTCCCTCACCTGGGAAACCGCCCAGACCCTTGACGGAGGTCTCGACCTCAGTTTCTACGGCGGACGTCTCACCTTCACGGGCGACATCTACAAGCGCCGCACCCTGAACATGTACACCGTAGGCCCCACCCTTCCCGACGTGTTCGGTGCTTCTTCCCCTAAGGGCAACTATGCCGAAATGACCACCCGCGGTTTTGAAATCGCACTCGGTTGGGAAGATACCACCACCCTCGCAGGCAAGCCGTTCAAGTATGGCGTACATGCAACTCTGGCAGACTACTACTCCATCATCGACAAGTACAACAACGCCCTCAAGGCCCTCGGCGACAATGCCTACAATACAAGCTACTATGAGGGAATGAGGCTCGGTGACATCTGGGGTTACGTCTGCAACGGGCTCTACCAGAGCCAGGCTGAAATCGACGCCGACGAGGCTGCCGCAGCAGCCGCCGGCCAGGCCCACTACAATCCCCGCATGCAGCAGACCGAAAGCTACACCGTCTATCCCGGTGACATGCGTTTCGAAGACCTTAACGGCAACGGATATATCGACCGCGGCGCCAACACCGCAGACGATTCCGGCGACCGCAAGATCATAGGTAACAGCGAACCCCGCTACATCTATTCCTTCGGCTTCGACGTTGAATGGTCCGGCATCTATGCCAGCGCATTCTTCCAGGGAGTCGGCAAGCAGGATTGGTATCCCGACAACGAATCCTCCACATTCTGGGGCATGTACAACCGTCCTTACAACCAGATGCCTTCCTGGCACCTGAACAACTACTGGACTGAAGACAATCCTGATGCCTATCTGCCGCGCTACACCGGTTACTTCGCTCCTTTCTACAAGGGCCGCGTGAACGCCAATACCAGGTATCTGCAGGATGCATCCTACATCCGACTCAAGAGCATCCAGATCGGATACAACATTCCCGAGAAGATCACCCGCAAGGCAGGCCTCCAGAAAGTCTCTGTCTTCGTCGCAGGTGAAAACCTCTGGAGCTGGTCTCCTGTCTACAGGCACACTCGCGACATCGACGTGACTGCCAATATCTACGGAACCGACGGCACCCTCTCCACTACCGGTGACGGATACAACTTCCCCACCATGAAGAGCGTCAGCCTCGGTCTCAAGGTTACCTTCGGACAAATCAATACCAAATAAGGAGGAACAACTATGAAAAGAATATTATACATCCTTTCTTCCCTCGCGGTACTTGGCATGATGGCAGTTTCCTGCGACCTCACGGAGGCCCCGCAGGCAGAAGCCGGACGTGCTATCCTTTTCGGCGACGAGGCCGGACTCCGTAACTATACCTACGGATTCTACAACTATCTGCCGGACAACGGAAGCGCGCACAAGATTAACGTGATGCACGACCACTCCGCCAAGATGAACATCGGCGTTTACGAGCAGGGTGCCTACACAACCGCCACCTCCACCTCATGGAGCTGGGGCAGCATCCGCAACGTCAACTACTTCATCAAGTACAATACAGATCCGACCGTGTCCGAGACCGTAAGGAACAATTACACGGGTATCGCCCGCCTGTTCCGTGCATATCTCTACTACGACAAGCTCGTGACCTACGGTGGTGTTCCGTGGATCGACAAACCCCTCGATCCCACCGATGAGGATCTCTACAAGACTCAGGACAGCCGCGACGTCATCATCCAGCATATAATGGAAGATCTCGACTACGCAGCAGCCAACATCACCACGACCACCATCACTCCCTATTCCAACACCGTGAACAAGTGGACGGCGCTTGCGCTCAAGAGCCGCATCTGCCTCTTCGAAGGCACCTTCCGCAAGTATCACGCGAACGGAAGCACCTATGGCGCACAGTACCTCGCAGGCTGCACGATCACCGCGAACGAGCTTCTGCAGGCTGCCGCCGATGCGGCCAAGCAGGTGATGGACGCCGGAGTCTACAAGCTCCACACCGGAACAGCATATGAAGCAGGCGGACGCGGAGCATACCGCGACCTGTTCATCAGCGACAACCCCGTCACGGAGGAAGTCATGCTGGCATACAGCCAGAACAAGGAACTCTCCGTCCTGGGTGAAGCCAACTGGTACTACAATTCCACTTCCTACGGCCCTCACCTCTCGATGACCCGTGCCTTTGCAAAGACCTACCTCAATGCGGACGGCACCATCTACAACGAGAAGACCGGCACAGGAGCATACAAGAACTTCGTGCAGGAGACTACCGGACGTGACGCCCGCCTTTGCCAGACCATCCGCGGAGCCGACTACACCCGCAAGGACAAGTCCGGCGCATACGTGAAGACCGCTCCCGACATGAGCCTCTCGCTTACCGGCTACCAGTACACCAAGTATGTGATGGATGATGTGGGCTACGACAACGGACGCACAAACGACAACGACGTTCCCCTCCTCCGCTACGCTGAAGTCCTGCTTAACTATGCAGAAGCCAAGGCCGAGCTCGGAACCATCACCGCCGAAGACTGGTCCAAGACCATCGGAGCACTCCGCCGCCGCGCCGGCATCACCGGAGGCGACCTGGACAAGCTCCCTACCGTCGTGGACACCTATCTCCAGAGCACCTTCTATCAGAACGTGACCAGCCCCGTCATCCTTGAAGTCCGCCGCGAAAGGGCCATCGAGCTCATCCTCGAAGGCTTCCGCCTCATCGACCTCAAGCGCTGGGCCTGCGGCAGCAACTGGCAGAACGCTCCCTGGGACGGCGTTTACATTCCCGCCCTCGACTCCCCCATCGACCTCAACGGCGACGGCGTGAACGACGTGTATGTGACCGCGGATGCCAACTACCAGAAGAACGGCACCTACAAGTCCATCGCGATGACGCTGAACGCACAGCAGAAAGCCAACAAGATAACCGGCGATCCCAACGGCGGATATCTGCTCGGCTACGACATGCCTCGCAAGTGGAACGACAACATGTACATTTACCCGGTGCCTGAGAACGTTATTCAGAAGAATACCAATCTCACTCAGAACCCCGGCTGGAACTGATTAATGTAATTGAATATGAAAAGAATAGAGAAAGTATTCCTCGCCGCAATGTCCTTGTTCGCCGTGGCATCCTGCTCACAGCCCGTGGTATCGGTCAACGCCGACTTCACCACCGACAAAGACACATACGAGATATACGAGGATATCAAGATCACCAACACTTCCTCCGCCACCAACGACATAATCGAGGCGTGCAAGTGGGAGTGGGAGACCGAATCCGGCACCCAGCGCGTGTATGGCAAGCAGCTTGCCAATCCCATCTCCTTCGACACCGTTGGAGAGAAGGAAATCTCGCTGACTGTCACTTCCCATACCAATGTAAGCGCAACCTGCGTGAAGACCGTCACGATCCAGGATACCAACAAGCGTCCTGTGGCAGACTTCAGCTGGACCCCGACTACGGGCATAAAGGCCGGTGACGAGGTTCAGTTCACCGACAAGTCCACCGACTCCGACGGCACTATCACGGCCTGGGAGTGGAACTTCGGCGGAACCACCAAGACCGAGCAGAATCCCAAGTTCACCTTCAACGAGTTCGGCGACATCGAGGTCACCCTCACCGTCACCGACAACCAGAGGGGCAAGGGATCCGTCACCAAGACCGTACACGTAGACAAGAACGAGAATTCCATGGAACTCCTCTGGTCCACGTCCTACGACAGCGACGGTGACGTAGTATTCAGCTCGCCTGCAGTCAGCCCGGACGGCAAGACCGTCTATGCATTCTCCTCAGCCTGGCATCTTGCCGCTATCGGCAGCGACGGCACCAAGAAGTGGAGCTTCGATGCAAGCGGCAACAATCCCGGAACCACAAAGACCGGCTGGCCTTGCTGCGGTGTTTCCGTCGACACTGACGGCAGCGTCTACTGCATCGCCGGCAACAAGGACACCCAGGACAAGACCGGAGCGCAGCAGACTACCATCTACGGCGTAAATCCCGATGGAAGCAAGAAGTGGGAGTATAAGTATGCCTACGGCTATTTCATCAATGTAATTCCTTTGGTCCTCCAAGAACAGCTCTTCATGGCGACCAAGAGAAATCCCGCCCCTGCAGACTTCCCTGACCTTTGGCCCACTGGCAAGGCTGATAACGGCCTGCTCCTGAACAAGGCCAATGGTTCATACTTCGGATTCCTCCAGGTCAAGCGCGGCTCTCACGGCGGCGTAGCTGCAACAAAGGAAGAAACCATCCTTGCCCACACCGACAGCAAGTACGGAACCCGTGTCTACTGGAAGGAAGATGGCAACTGGAAGTACTATGGCGCTGCAGCCGGACAGGACGCCTTCATGCTCGGCTACATCGGAGCAAAGAATACGGAAATCGGCTTTACCAGCTATATGGCGATTGATGCCAACAACAAGGTCTACATCCTCTTTGGTACCGCCACCGGTAGCAGCAGTTCAGAAGCACCTGCAAAACTTTACTGCTATGACCTCGCCAAGTACGACAAGGCCGACAAGGGTGCAACCCATGAATGGAGCCTCGAACTCGACGGCAGCAACAAGAT
>JAILIM010000080.1 GCA_024695285.1 Bacteroidales bacterium | reverse complement strand
ATCAGCACTATCAGCCCGTTCTTCATGGCTCCGCCCTTCTGCTGCAGGTACTGCCCGAGCCGGGTGGCGAAGTCTTCGCCGGGAATCTCAGGCATGCTGCCGGCGGCGAACAGATACTGAGGGCACATCGTGCTGTCCAGGATGGCGCGGGTGCCTTCCGCGGAGTACTTGTCGCGTATCATGCGCACGGCCTTCTCGGCGCGATAGCGCCCGTACGCCTCGTAGTCCGCCTCCGCAGTTCCGGCCACAGACAGCATAGTCTTGACCACCAGACTCAGCGCGGAGTTGGGTGCGGCGCCGGTGAAGCGCACGTCGGAGAGCGATAATTCGGGCTGCATGGACACGCCGTACATGGCGAGCATGTCGGCCAGATGACTGCCGCTCATGCCAGAGACCTTGCACAGAGGCAGCACTTCCGATGCGAACGCGGCCTCCGCTCCCTTGAGCCCGGGAATCTCGTTCACGCCGCCCTTGACCATGAAACCGTAGCGGAACGAGCCCTTGGTGTCGGTCTTCTTGAACACCACGCTCATGCCGTTGGAGAATGTCCACATCTTGCCTCCGGTGAAGGCGTCGCTCGCGGTGCTCTTCAGCTTGACCTTCTTGCGCGGAGCGAGCAGCTTCAGGGTGTCGGCAGGCACCGGGATGTCGGCGACGGCGCTGTTGCCGCGCTTCCATCCTTCGGCGAATGCCGCCAGAACGCTGTCGCGCAGCGGTTTCACGGGCGCGCCGGCCATCAGGCGCAGATTGCGCTTAGGAGCAAGGATTGCGGAGATGTAGCGGTTGAGGAGCTCCCTCTCGCGGTTCACATCGAGCTGCCTGCCCGAGAACGGGGCGCTTATGGTTGCGTAGGACGCGATGTTGGAGCCGTAGAGATAGTTGGCCACGCACTTGTCCACATAGGCTTCGTTGCTCATGCGGTGGATGCTCTGCTCGCGCGCCGCCGTGCCGCTTACCATACCGCGCGCGAACGCCGTCTCCTCGATTGAAACGCCGTTTTCGTCGAGCGAGGAAAGCACGCCCGCAACGACCTCCAGCGCTTCTTTAAGCCGAGCCGGGTCGGTCTGGACGGATATCCTTACGCTTTCGTCGCCTGCGGTGTCGTCGCTACCCAGATAGCGGAAACGGAAGTCCGCCAAGGGAATGCCGGCCTGGGCGAACGCCGCACGCATTCTGCGGGCAGTGATGATTTCCATCTCCGTCGCCAGTATGCGGCTCATCACCGGCTGGATGGTGTTCATCAACTCCCGGTCGGTGCGGGGCGAGCGGTACGCTACATCGATTGTGCCGATGGGATTGTTGAGCGTTACCACCTCGGCGTCGTCCTGGATGCGCCAGTTATACTTCCAGGTATTCTCCGGAGTCTCGCGCTGCGAAACGGTCATGGAAAGAATCCTCATGCGCTCCTGCGTGGATGCGATGTCGATGTCGCCGCTCACGGCCAGGGCCTGCCCGTAGCGCCACGAGCGGGCGATGTCGAATATCATCAGGAGCATGGAGTCAGATACCTCGGAACGCGACACCGGCACTCCGGCAAAGCGGAAGGTGGTGGCATCGCGCAGATGCCTGATGAAGCCGTTCCTGTCGTAACGCACGGAGTGCGCGGCCAGGAATTCATAGGGCTTGCGGGTGGTGAAATGCGGAAGGTCCACCAGATCCGCCCGGGGTTCGGCGCTGTCGTGCCGGTGCGGCTGCACCAGCGCGAAATCGGCGAATCCGGGAGTGGCGGAATTCTTTACCAGATAATAGGAAATCCCGTTGGGAAGGGTGCCGGTGGTATACTCCGGAGCCCTGGCCAATTCAGGAAGACCCTGGGCCCGGGCACTGCCGCAGAGCAGTAGCCCGGCCGCCAGGGCCGTAAGGTATATTGCCTGCAATGCTTTCACATTGCAAAGATAATCAATTATTTCAGGAATTCGTGCGAGGTGGTCATGGCCTTGGGGTCGAGCGCTTCGTCGAGTTTCTCCTTGGTCATGTAGCCGTGCTCGAGCACCAGGTCGTACACGCTGCGGCCGGTCTCAAGGGCTTCCTTGGCCACCTTGGTGGAGGTCTTGTAGCCGATGTACGGGTTGAGCGCGGTGACGATTCCGATGGAATTCTTGACCATTTCGTAGCAATGGTCGGCGTTCACGGTGATGCCGTCGATGCAGCGGACCCGGAGAGTGTCCATCACGTTGCGGAGCCAGGTCTGGCTCTCGAGGATGGACTGCACGATCACGGGCTCCATAACGTTGAGCTGAAGCTGGCCGGCCTCGGCGGCGAAGGCCACGGTGGTGTCGTTGCCTATCACCTTGAAGCACACCTGGTTGGTGACCTCGGGGATTACCGGGTTCACCTTGCCGGGCATGATAGAGGAACCGGGAGCCATAGGCGGCAGGTTTATCTCGTGCAGGCCGCAGCGTGGACCGGAAGCCATGAGGCGCAGGTCGTTGCAGATCTTGGAGAGCTTGATCGCCAGGCGCTTGAGGGCGGCGGAATAGCTCACGTACGCACCGGTGTCGGGGGTTGCCTCCACCAGGTCGGGGGCCTTCTCGAAGGTGTCGCCGCTGAACTCGGAGAGGCGCTTGGTGCACAGCTCCGCGAATCCGGGAACTGCGTTGAGGCCAGTACCGATGGCGGTTCCGCCCATATTTATCTCTTTAAGCAACACCACGTTGCGCTCCAGGTTGGCAATCTCCTCCTCGAGGTTGTTGGCGAAGGCGTTGAACTCCTGGCCGGAAGTCATGGGAACGGCGTCCTGCAGCTGCGTGCGGCCCATCTTGATGATGTCGTTGAACTCCTCGCCCTTGGCGCGGAAGCTGGCGATGAGGGCCTTCAGCGAGGCCACAACGTGCCTGTTCATGCGCACGAAAGTATAGCGGAACGCGGTGGGATATGCGTCGTTGGTACTCTGGGCGCAGTTCACGTGGTCGTTGGGGGAGCAGAACTGATATTCGCCCTTCTTGTGGCCCAGCAGTTCGAGGGCGCGGTTAGCGATCACCTCGTTGGCGTTCATGTTGACGGAGGTACCGGCGCCGCCCTGCATCATGTCCACCGGGAACTGGTCATGGAACTTGCCGGCTACGATCTCGCGGCAGGCCGCGCAGATGGCATCGGCGATCTTCTCGTCC
>JAILIM010000022.1 GCA_024695285.1 Bacteroidales bacterium | reverse complement strand
CGCCGCCTTCGCGGCGGGGACGGTCGCCGTCCCTGCGGGGACCGCGGTCACCGTCGCGACGCTCGCGGCGCTCTCCGCCTTCACGGCGCGGACCGCGCTCGCCGCCATTTCCGCGGCCACCGTTACCCTTGGGCTCGACATAGCCTTCGGGCTTCTCCTGCAGGGCACGCATGGAAAGGCGCATCTTGCCGGTCTTGGCGTCGATCTCGAGGAGCTTCACGTCGACCTCGTCGCCGACCTTAAGCACGTCCTCGACCTTCTCGGTCTTGGTCCACGCGATTTCACTGACGTGGAGCAGGCCTTCCTTGCCGGGGAGAATCTCGATGAATGCACCGAAGTCCAGGATGCTGACCACCTTTCCGTGGTAGACCTGGCCGGCCTCGGGCACTGCGCAGATACCCTTGATCCAGTCAAGGGCCTTCTGCATGGCTTCCTTGTCGTTGGAAGCGACATCGACCACGCCTTCGGTGAGGCTTGTGCCGGGAATGGGGACTTCCTCGATGGCGATGGTGGTGCCGGTTTCCTTCTGAATCTTCTGGATGGTCTCGCCTCCCTTGCCGATGACGGCGCCGATGAACTCGGCGGGAATGCGGATCTGCTCGATGCGGGGCACGAAGGGCTTGTAGTCCTCACGGGGCTTGTCGATGGTCTTCATCATTTCGCCCATGATGTGCATGCGTCCCTGGCGGGCCTGCTCAAGGGCCTTGGCGAGCACTTCGTAGCTCAGGCCGTCCACCTTGATGTCCATCTGGGTGGCGGTGATGCCGTCGGCGGTGCCGGTGACCTTGAAGTCCATGTCGCCGAGGTGGTCCTCGTCGCCGAGGATGTCGGTCAGGATGGCGTAGCGGTCATTGGGGCGCTCTGCGTCGGTGATAAGGCCCATCGCCACACCGGCCACGGGCTTCTTGATCTTCACGCCTGCATCCATGAGGGCGAGGCAGCCGCCGCATACGGAAGCCATTGAAGATGAGCCGTTGGACTCGAGGATATCGGAAACCACGCGCACTGCGTAGGGATTCTCGGGAGCCATGGGGATGACGGGCTTGAGGGCCCTCATGGCCAGGTTGCCGTGGCCGATTTCGCGACGGCCGACTCCCCTCTGGGGCTTAGCTTCGCCGGTAGCGAACGGAGGGAAGTTGTAGTGGAGCACGAACTGCTGGTCGCCCTGGATGAGCACCTCGTCCATCTCCTTCATGTCGAGCTTGGTGCCGAGGGTCACGCTCGCAAGAGACTGGGTCTCTCCGCGGGTGAAGATGGCAGAGCCGTGGGCGCAAGGGAGATAGTCCACCTCGCACCAGATGGGGCGCACTTCGTTGCAGACGCGGCCGTCCAGGCGTATGCCTTCGTCGAGGATCATGTTGCGCATGGCTTCCTTCTCGACGTCGTGGTAGTAGCGGGCCACCATGGCGAGCTTAGCAGCATAGGCTTCTTTCTCTTCCTCGGTATGAGGCTCGGGTATGGTTGCGATGAACTCTTCCTGGATAGCGGTGAATCCGTCCTCACGCTCGTGCTTGGGCTTTGCGCTCTTTGCGAGGGCGTAGCACTTGTCGTAGCAGAAGTCGCGGACGGCCTTGCGGAGGTCCTCGTCGTTCTCGTCGTGGGGATAGTCGCGCTTCTGTCCGTCGGTGCCGAGCTCAGCCATGAGCTCTTTCTGGACGCGGCAGTGCTTCTTGATTTCTTCGTGGGCGAACTTGATGGCCTCGAGCATGTCGTGCTCGGAGACTTCCTTCATTTCGCCTTCGACCATCATTATGTTCTCCTCGGTTGCGGCGACCATGAGTTCGAGGTCGGCGCGCTCCATGTCGGAGAAGGTCGGGTTGATGACGAACTGGCCGTCGATGCGGCAGACGCGGACCTCGCCGATAGGACCGCCGAAAGGCAGGTCGGAGGTTGCGAGGGCTGCGGATGCGGCGAGTCCGGCGAGAGCGTCGGGCTGAGTGTCTTTATCTGCACTGATAAGGCTCACCTGGACGAATACTTCCAGATGGAAATCATCCGGCCACAGGGGGCGGATGGGCCTGTCGATAAGGCGGGCGATGAGCACCTCATAGTCGGAGGGCTTGCTTTCGCGCTTGAGGAAACCACCGGGGAAACGTCCGGCGGAATAGTATTTCTCCCTGTAATCTACGGTGAGGGGCATGAAGTCGGTGCCCTCTTTTACTTCTTTTGCAGCGCACACGGTGGCAAGGAGCATGGTGCCACCCATTTTCACGACTGCCGAACCGTCTGCCTGCTTGGCAAGTTTGCCGGTCTCGATTTCAATCACGCGGCCGTCCGCGAGTTGGATTTTCTTGTTGATAATGTTCATTTTACTGTTTTCGTTACGTCTTTCTTCCAAAAAAAGGATGGCTCCCCCGTTGGGAGCCACCCCATAAATTTTCCTATTGTTCTATCGACGAAGACCAAGCTTCTTGATGATGTCCCTGTATCTCTCGATGTCAACTTTCTGGAGGTAATCCAAAACCTGACGGCGCTTACCGACGAGGCGGAGAAGACTACGACGGGTAACCACGTCTTTCTTGTTCTTCTTCACGTGCTCGGTAAGGTGAGCGATACGGTAGGAAAATAGAGCAACTTGACTCTCAGGAGAGCCGGTGTCTTTATTGGACTTCCCGTACTTCGCGAAAATCTCTTGCTTTTTTGAAGGCTCCAAATATTCAGCCATACTAGTGCAAAAAATTTATAAGGTTATTGTGCCTTGAGGCCACCGTGGCCAAAAAGCCTGCAAATATAAGAATAATACTTTATTCTTTCAAAAATTTTCTATCTTTGAGGACGCTAAAACAACTTATCCATGAAGAAAACAGTTATTTCCTTCCTTTTTGCGACAGTTTTCTGTCTTTCCCTGTCCGCCTGGGGCAATTACGGCCATCAGGCCGTCATCGCAGTAGCCCAGCGGCACCTCACTGAAAAAACCAAGGCCAACATAGCCCGTTACATGGACTACGACTTGAAGCAGGACGCCACCTGGATGGACAGCCACCGCAGGGATAAGGAAATTGCCTACACCACGGCATGGCACGTTTTCAGCGTTGACGGCAATCACCGTTACGACCCTAACGCACGGCAGGCAAAGGGCGATGCCATCCATGCCCTGGAGATAGTTGATTACAATCTGAGCCACTATAAGGAACTGACCGACTCGGCCGTCGTGATGAATATCCGCATGCTGATCCACTTCGCCGGTGACATGCACTGCCCCGTCCACTGCTATTTCCCGGGAATCCGCAACAACTGGAAATGCATGATCGGGGCCACTGAGTACGGCAGCTTCCACGGCCTTTACGACCAGATGCCCAAGCAGCTATGGCCGGACCTGAGCCCGGACGAACTCGCCGCGCAGCTTGACGACTGCGGGGCCTGCAAGAGGAACCAGATCGCCAAGGGCACGCTGCTTGACTGGGCAAGGGCATGCGGCGACCGTTGCTGGGCCATTTATGAGATTAATGCGCCGAAGACCGTCGACCTCGATCCCGACACTATCGAAAAGTCCCGCGACATCGTCCGTCTCCAGCTTCGCGACGCCGGCTACCGCCTCGCCCGCCTCCTTAATCAGTACTTCGGCAAATAGATTTTTTCTAGGGGTAGAGGTTACACCGCAAAACCTCCGCTTCGCTCCGTCCCTCCCACTTCGTGGGCCCCTCCCATTCAAGTGGCCATGGGCGGCCACTGTTTTGCGGTTGCAACCTCTACCCCATTAACAACAATACCGGACTACTTCAATTCGAACGGATCGGCGTTCTCGAGGACGGGGAAATTGAGGCTGTAGGCTTTGAGGAATCGAAGGTCGATGGTGCCTGAGGCAAAGCCCTCGAGATGGTCGGGAACGGTAGAAAGGATTTCTCCGTAAGGATTGACGATCTTGGTGTATCCCGTGTAGTTGCATGCCGGATCCTGCCCGACACGGTTGCATCCCAGGACATAGCACTGATTCTCAATAGCACGAGCCTGAAGCAAGGTATTCCAGGCCAGCGCCCTGGCGTCCGGCCAGTTAGCCACGACAAGGATCGCGTCGTAATCACCCCTGTTCCGCATCCAGACAGGAAACCGCAGGTCGTAGCACACTGCCAGCAGGAACCGCACGCCCCTGAACTCCACGATCACGCGGCTGCGCCCCGGCACGAAGCGCGTCCCCTCGCCGCCGAAATAGAACAGGTGACGCTTGTCGAAACTGTCCACCCGCCCCTCCGGCGTCACAAAGAACAACCTGTTGGCGCACTTCTCTCCCGTCTGGAGCGCCACGCTACCGGCAATCGCCGCATCCTTCTTCCGGGCCCAGTCCTTCATCCATTCAAGCACCGGCCCGTCGCTCTCCTCCACGACGGCGCCCTCAACGGTGGCGAAACCCGTCGTGAACATCTCGGGGAAGACAAACAAATCGGCTTCCGGAGACTCCGCGAGCACCTCGTCGAGATGCCTGCGGTTAGCCTCCGGATTGCCCCAGACTATATCCTGTTGGAAAAGCTGTACTCTCACTACCAGCGGTTATAGTGGATCTTTTCCGGCTTCCACTTGTCCTTGGGCTGGGTCTCGCCGTCGGGATGCCCGATAGGGATTACGCACAGAGGCTTGACTGTGCCGGTGATTCCGAGGGCCTCGCAGATGATGGCGGAACGCTCGGGATCGGAAGCAGCCGTCCAGACGGCACCGAGGCCGATGGCTTCGGCAGCCAGGAGCAGGTTCTCCGTAGCGGCGGAGGCGTCGTGCTCCCAGAACATGTTCTCGACAACAGCGCCGTCACGCAGCGTCAGCATGGTCTCAGCGCAAACCACGATGGCCAGAGGAGCCTGCTCCAGCATCTTGGCGTACTTGAGCTTGGAAGCCAGCGCGTTAAGCGTGTCCCTGTCGTTAAGAACAATGAACTCCCAGGGCTGGCGGTTCATCGCCGAAGGAGCGGCCATGGCCGCACGCAGCAGAGTCTCGATGTCGGCGTCGCTGACGGGCTCGGAAGTGTAGGAGCGAACGCTCTTGCGGTTCGCGATATTCTGGAGGACCGCCTCACGGGCGGCGTCCTGGTTTGCCTCGGGGGCATTGCAGCAGGAAGCAGCAATAGTTGCCATAACGGTCAATACAAATACTAACTTTTTCATATAATTCTCTCTATTTGAGGAAGATTCCTTACTCTAAGAAGCCTGTTGTAGCGGTCCAGGGCCTCTCCGACGCAGTCTTCCCACGAACGGACTATGGTCTTGGACGCCTGCACTCCGGCCCTGTGGACGCGCTCAGGATCGGCAAGCAGCTCGCGAAGTTTCGCCTCCATCGCCGCCGGATCGTTCTGGACCAGGAAGCCGTTGTCGCCGTCGGTGAGGATGCTCGAAGCCGTAGCGCCCGCCGCCATGACGGAAGGGGTGTGGAGGGCAGCAGCCTCACGCACCACAAGAGGCGCGTTGTCGTAGAGCGACGGGAACAGGAAGAGGTCCGACGCCGCATAGTAGCGGGTCAGCAACTCCCTGTCGGTCAGCGATCCAACAAATGTCACCTTGTTGTCCAGCCCCTTTTCCGTGACAAGGTCCTTCATCTCCTGCTCGGCATAGCCGGTGCCGATGAAGAACATACGGAAAGGCACGTCCGGCATCCTTGCCAGGCCTTCGATGACCAGCCTGGGATTCTTTTCCCAGATATGCTGGCCAACGAAGAGCATCACGAACTCTTCCGGTTTGATTCCCAGTGCGTTACGAGCATCCACGAAGTACTTCTCCGGATAATCCGCCACCAGGTCGGAACCGTTGTCCATGACCTCCACCGGGCCCTTGTAGCCATATTCCCGTATCACGTCGATGACCGATTCCTGCGGCACCCACACGAGATCCGCCTTCTCATAGAAATCGATAATGACCTTTATGATGGCATCCACGATCACCTTCGGAAGCACCCTGGCAAAATCGTCACGGTACTTGGAATGGAAAGTGGCCACCAGGGGGATTCCCTGGAGCTTTGCGATACGCTGGGCCGCCAAGCCGCTGGCAAAGGGACAGTGGGCGTGGACTATACGAAAACGGAGTTTCGCTATCTGGGCAAGATAGCGGGGATCCATCTCGGCGATGCCGGTCACATACGGGTGGCGCTTGGGTACAGGCACGCTGATGTAGTCAAGGACCTGATAATCAAGCTTACTGTAGTCTGCTCCAGGTACTGTCGGCGTTATCACCTTGACGTCGCCGACCATCTTCTGGAGCCACTTGGCGTAGTTCTCCATACAGACCGACACTCCGTCCATGACGGGCGGGAAGCAGTCGTTGAACAGGCCGACGGTGGCCTGCTCCTTCTTGAAAGTAAAGGTTTTAATATCCATGATTATTCGTTGGCTTCAGGGATTTCAGCCGTATCGGCCGGAGCTTCAGCTGGTGCCTCTTCAGCAGCCTCCACCAGTTCCTCGGCCGGTTTATCCTTATGGAAAGGAAGGCCGATGCACTTCAGATTATCCGTAAAGAACAGCACTCCAAATGCGATCACCGCCACGATAAGCACACAGCGGAGTATCTTCCACCACAGCGGCACGCGCTTCTTGTAAGGATCGTCGATATCGAGCTTGGGGAACTTGGCAACGCTCGTCAGGGTGCGTCCGAAAGGAATGTTCACAATAACGTTGGAGTTGATAGCCCAGCCGTTCGCATTCAGCACGGGGCCGAGGTTGCGGCGGCGCAGCTTGCCCCAGGCGATGAAGCAGGAAGGACCGGAAATCAGCAGCATGATGCCCAGCAGGATGAGCAGGATGCCCCACCAGGGCGTTTTGGCAATGCCTCCGATAATCCACGCAAGGGCGGCTGCAAGCACGCCGACGGCCATGCCCACGGCGGCGAATATGCCGGCGAATCGAGCAATGTCGAACGGGGCCTTCTTCTCGGCGGCGCCGGCGGGAGCGGCTTCAGCGCCTGACTGAAGGTCGGCCATAGCTTTTTGGTCCTTCTCCGCAGCAGACTTGTTCACAAGCCCGGTCACGAAGTTCCAGAACTTCACGTAAGGAGCCCAGAAAGCCTGCTTGACGCTGATGGGATTCTCCACCACACGCACAATCGTGGCGTCATAGTCGCGGCCCTCGCGGTCGTAGAACACGCCGTTGGTGCCGGGACGCAGGTTACGGGTCTTGCCGTCGGTCATCACGGCCACGATATCCATGGTCCTGCCGTCGCTGCGTGCCTTGCACTTGCAGTACAGGAGGAACATTCCGCTGAGGCCGGCCATGTCGGCATGCTGACCCATATCCTCCACGCGCACGCAAAGGCGGCAGCAGCGCTCGTCGATATACAGCTTGCCGGATTCAAACACCGACATCACCTTCTGGTCAGGGGAATAGAAATCGGTGAATATCACATAGTTCCGCAGGAGCTTATAGAAGTCGCGGTAAAGGTGCATGAGCTTGTTGACCTCATCGATGGAGTTGGCTTCAGCCTCCAGGGCCTTGTCGGCGTCGACCAGCTTGATCAGCTCCGGCTTGGCGTCGGCCTTGAGGAGCTCATTCACCTTATCTATGCCCAGGGGCTCAACGATGTCGCCCTTCTTGTCGGCCTTCCAGGCCTCGAAAGCGGCGAACTTGCCCAGCAGGGCGTTCCACTCCGCCTCATCGACTCCGTCTTCCTTTTCGAACTTGACCAGGGCGCGGAGGGCGTCGAAACGGGCCTTCCATGCGGGGTTGATGCCGTCGAAAGGAATGATGCCGGCCTTAGTCGGGCGGGCAAGCGGATATGTGGCGATATCCTCTGCACGGGCGGCAAGGTTGTCGGCGCTTATGGCGCTAATAGCGTCCACGGACACGTCTACCGCCGGCGCGGCGTTCTCGTCGAAGGCGATGAGCTTGCAGCGCATGAAGAAATCAGCCACCTTGTCTTTCAGGGCGTTGCAGGCGTCGAGGGCTGCCTGGGTGTCATCACCGTAAGGAGCGATGTCGGGGGTCCCGGCTGCGCGCCATGCGGAATAGTCAGCAAGGGCGGTGTAGAAAGACTCGATTAGTTCTGCTGTCACGCCCTCCACTCCGCTGCGGTCCATTGCGGAGCCGGCGCAGGCGATGATGGTGCGGATGACCTCCTTGAGCGCTTCGTCAGGGGTGGAGGCTTCGGTGATCACGCCGTCGCCGTTCGCGCCCGTTTCGGCAAAGATGGCCACGCTGTCGGAGGTGTCGTCGATGGATATCTCGTCCTTATCCAGCTTGAGGTTGGAGAGTATCTGACGGGCGGACTTGCAGAGCTGCGCACCGGCCTCGTTCTCCGTGTTGATCTGATCCAGAGGCAGGACGGAATCACCCTTAATCAGCAGGTCCTTGTCTTTGATTACGGTCGTCAGCCACTTTGCGGCGGCGATGACTTCGTTGACACGGATCTTGCCGTCGCCGTCGAGGTCGAGCATCTTCAGGGTCTTTTCGTCGAATTCGAGGCCCTTCACGGGGCAGCTAAGGACCGTCCAGAGTTTCTTGTCGAGTTCACCCAGATGGGCGATGTCTTCTCCGTTGCGTACGTTGACGCGGACAATGCCGCCGAAGGAGCTGTAGCTCCATTCATATCCGGCGTTTTTCTTTGCCTTCTTCTTTGCCATATTGATTCGCTTTGGTGTTATTTACAAATATATAACTAATTTACTGATAATTCAATGCTGCGATGGCTCTTTGGCCGAGTTCAGTCTTGGCGGAGATGTGGTCCAGCACCGAACGCACGAAAGGATTGGACTCGAAGTCGCCCCTGACCTGCTCGAAATCGCTCTCTTTCTGCGATTTGTCGCCATCGGCGCCGAATCCGGTCATGGATGCAAGGTTGAATTCCTTCCTGGCGTCCTCGAATATCATGTTGTCCAGCTTCACCACGGCATCACGCCACCTCTCTATCAGGCTCACGGCCTCTTCCTTCGTCATCTTTGACGGGTTGATTCCGTACAGCTGCTGGATGTGCTGGAAAGCCCAGGTCCACTCATAGCTGTAGTAATTGTCGGCCATCTGCCTGAAGGCGTCCCTGATTTCCTGAAGGCTGGTGATGTCACCTCTTTCGATACCGTTCATCAGGGCAGCGATTTCGGACTTGGGCGCTATCAGGCCGCTTATGTCCACCCACTCTCCGGAACCGATCGGAGTGTCGGGACGGAGTTTGGCATGCAGCTGGGCTTCGGACAGTTGCGAGAAGCTTCCGTCACTTTCCTGGAGCCTGGAAATAAAGGAGTTGCCCATGAACTTGTCGATGGCCACGCGGTAGAGTTCCATGCCGCGCTTGAGCGAATGGTTCGTGATCTTGACGCTGTGGAATGAATATACATCCGACAGCTCGCCGCTGGCGTAGCGCAGGTTCTCAAGCGTCTGCAGGCCCTTTATCATCTTCTGGATGGTGAACGGTGACAGCAGGTTGTAGTTGATCATGTCGTGCTTGTCGGAGCAGGTCCTGGCGTCGCGGTTGGGCCACTTGCGGGCGTCGCGTATAGTGCCCACGCTGCGCAGGTTGACGCCGGGGGCCAGGTATGAGGTCTCCCCTTTCTCAATCAGGTATGAGAACGGCAGGTTGGTGGTGTCGGAATGTGTTACGTGGCGTCCCATGACCAGGGAGAACGCGCCCACGCGGGCAGGCCACAGTATGTAGGAGTCGGAGGATGTCTTCGCGCCGCGTTCCAGCACGCCCTGGTGGATAGGTCCCAGTTTGTACATGTGGTTGCTCTGGTTGGAGCCGCTGCCGGCGTTCATGAATGAGAACATGCCGGCAATCAGCAGCGTGCTCTTGTGGTGCGTGACGGTGTAGGGGCCAGCAAAGATGGCGCAGGCCTCGCCGTTTTCGCCCTGGCAGTTGCAGAAGAACAGGGAGTCGCTGGCGGAATAGCCATGACCGAAGCGGCAGGCCTGGCCCACGAAGCAGCGGGTGAGCATCACACCGTCCGTGACCGTGCTGCCTTCGGATATGATGAAATCTTCGCAGATGACACCTTTGCCGACGACCACGGGCGCCTCTGCAGTGCCGTTCAGGGAGCCTTCGGAGAGCCTCAGGGCGCCATCCACTATGCAGGCGTCACCTATGCGCACGTTGCGTATGCCGGACACGCCGGTGATACGGACGCCCCGTCCTATGTGCCCGCGGGAAGAACGGCAGGTACGCACGTATCCGTCGATGACGGCGTTCATCTTTTCGATGAAGGCCGGACGGTGGCGGTAGAGGGCTATCATGTAGGCTTCGTGGGAGGACAGGCCGTCATGGATGACCACTTCCCTGCCGCCGGTCTCATTAAGCACCGACACCTTGACGCCGTTGCCGAAGCAGGATTCGCCGTCGATGTAGATTTCGCCTACGTTGTCAATTAAGCAATCTTCTGATATATCGTAGTTTGCAATGTAACCGTGGACTCCGCGTATGCAGCAGTTGTCCGCTATGGTAACGTTATGCAGGCTCGCCCCGCTGATGCCGGAATGGACACGCATGCCGCCCGGCAGTTCGAAAGATTTTTCAAAACGGCCTAAGCTGATCCGGCCGCTGAACGAGGTATTACTGACGAAGGCGGCGTCAAAACCGTCCGCGACTTCGATATCATTCCAGTTCTCCGCACTGCAGCCCCTGCCGCAGAGTGCTTCTATTTCTTGTGCGTTCAGTTTTCTCATCTCTCTGATTATTCAACAGTTACACTTTTTGCAAGATTGCGCGGCTGATCCACGTCAAGGCCCTTGGAGACGGCAATGTGATAGGCCAGGAGCTGCAGCGGAATCACCGACACAAGCGGGCACAGGAAGTTGGAGGTGTGCGGCACTTCTATCACATGCTCGGCGATATTCTTCACTACCGTGTCGCCCTCGCTCACTATCGCAAGGACACGGCCCTTGCGCGCCACGACCTCCTGCATATTGCTGAGTATCTTTTCGTAAAGATTGTGGTGGGTGGCAAGGAACACCACGGGCATGTCTTCGTCCACCAGGGCGATGGGCCCGTGCTTCATCTCGGCTGCCGGGTAGCCTTCCGCGTGTATATAACTGATTTCCTTTAGCTTAAGAGCTCCTTCGAGGGCCACTGGATAGTTCATGCCCCTTCCCAGGTAAAGGAAGTTCTTTTTGTCGGCGTACTCGGAAACGAGTGCCTTTATTTCATCGTCCTTCTTCAGGATACAGGCTATCTTGTCCGGTATGGTCTGAAGTTCCTCGATGGCTTCGTAATAGGTGTTCTCGTCGACGGTGCCCTTCTCGCGGCCTATTGCCAGGGCAAGCATGGCCAGAACGGTTGTCTGGCCGGTGAACGCCTTGGTGCTGGCAACGCCGATTTCGGGGCCGACGTGGATATAAGTGCCTGTGTCCGACGCCCTTGCGATGCTGCTTCCAACGGCGTTGACGATGCCGAAGATCATAGCGCCCTTCTCCTTCGCCATCTGTATGGCGGAAAGGGTGTCCGCTGTCTCACCGCTCTGGGAGAGGGCGAATACCACGTCACCGGGACCGACGACGGGGTCGCAGTAGCGGAACTCGCTGGCATAAGCCACTTCCACGGGAATGCGGCAGAACATTTCTATGAGCTGCTTGCCGATCAGGGCTGCGTGCCAGGAGGTGCCGCAACTGACCATGATATAGCGTTTTGCGTTGATCAGTTCCTCGCGGTGTTCGGTGACCGCGCTGAGGACTATGCGCTTGTGGGCGGTGAGGAGACGTCCGCGCATGCAGTCGCGCAGGACCGCAGGCTGGTCGAATATCTCTTTCTGCATGAAATGGGCGAAGCCACCCTTGTCCAGCATGGTCACGTCCAGGTCGATCTCCTTTGCGTGGACATCGACCTTTTCGGCCTTGAGCGTGGTTATATGCAGGTCTTCTCCCCTGTGGCAGGTCACGACCTCTTCGTCGTTGAGATACACCACCTTATTGGTATAGCCGGCTATCGGGGATGCGTCGCTGGCAATGAAGAACTCACAATTGTCTTCCCCGAGCCCGACGGCCAGCGGGCTGCTCTTGCGCGCCGCGACTATCGTTCCCGGCTCCTTGCGGTCTATAACCGCGATGGCATAGGCTCCGATTACCTTCTGGAGCGCTATGCGCACGGCTGCGCTCAGGTCCACTCCGTGCTTCTGCTGGGTGTATTCGATGAGCTGGAGGAGAACTTCCGTGTCGGTTTCACTCTTGAAGGTGAAGCCTCGCGCATGGAGCTGCTCGCGCAGGACAGCGGAATTCTCTATGATTCCGTTGTGGACCATCGTGAGGTCGCCGCTCTGCGAGAGATGGGGGTGGGCATTCGCCTCGTTAGGCTCGCCGTGCGTTGCCCAGCGGGTGTGGGCTATGCCGATGGTGCCTGAACGATCGTGCCCCTGGGCCGCCTGCTCGAGGTTTGACACCTTGCCAACTGCTTTGTATATATTGAGTTTGCCTTCTTCGTTAAGGACAGCGACTCCTGCTGAATCGTACCCACGGTACTCCAGCCTGTGGAGGCCTTTAATCAAAATAGGATATGCTTCACGATATCCCAGATATGCTACAATACCACACATAGTTTTACTTATTTTATAATTTACAAAGATAAGCTAAAAAATCCTATATTTGTCATATGCAGGATATTGTTGTCATAGGAGCCGGTGCTGCGGGGTGTTTCTGCGCGGCGGAAATGGCACGGCTGAGGCCGGATCTCCGGGTGAGCGTGTTCGAGGCTGCGGCGCGGCCGATGATGAAACTGGCGGTCACGGGAGGCGGCAGATGCAACATCACCAATTCGTTCGAATGGGTGGCTTCGCTTGCCGATGTGTACCCTCGCGGGGACAAGCTGATGAAGCGCCTGCTGCATTCGTTCGGGCCTGAGGACTGCCTGCGCTGGTTCGGAGATCGGGGTGTGCGTTTCGTGACGCAGCCGGATGGATGCGTATTCCCGGCAAGCCAGGATGCCATGCAGATCGTACGCACATTGGAGCGGGCGATGCGGGATGGCGGCGTCAGGCTCTTCTGCGGACGAAAAGTCACGGCCGTGGACAGCGACTTGACGGTGCGCTTCTCTGATGCTGCAAGCAAGTCAGAGGGCACCTTTCACCCTGATGCAGTGGTACTTACGACCGGCGGCGCTACTGCCCGGCTGCTTGCAGGCACAGGCATCGAGCTCGTACCTGACGTGCCGTCGCTGTTCACACTGAAACTCGCCGACGAAGGGCTGCGCTCGCTGATGGGCACGGTCGTGGACAATGTCACCCTGGGGCTCACCGGCACGCGCTTCCGCTCTCAAGGCACCCTGCTGCTGACCGATTGGGGCGTAAGCGGCCCTGCGACGCTGCGCCTGTCCTCCTACGCCGCACGCCATCTGGCTGAGAACCAGTACCGCGGCACGTTGATGGTAAACTGGATGGACGCTTCAGAGGCGGAAGTACGGGAGCGGCTCACGGATATGTCGGGAAGCGGCAGGACCGTCTCCAATTCGCATCCCGCAGAATTGAGCGAACGGCTCTGGAAGATGCTGGTCGGACGAGCCTGCATTAGACCGGACGCTCGCTGGTCCGAGCTCGGCAGCAAAGGTCTTGCAAAACTGATAAATATCTTAATTGCAGATACTTACGAAATCACCGGCAGGGCCCGGTTCAAGGAGGAGTTCGTGACATGCGGCGGGGTGGCGTTCAGCGAGGTGCGGCCCGATACGCTGGAAGCGCGACGCATCCCGGGGCTCTATTTCGCCGGCGAAGTCCTCGACATCGACGCCGTCACCGGCGGCTTCAATCTCCAAGCCGCCTGGACCACTGCCCACACCGTCGCCCACGCTGTTGCCGACAGCATCTAATAGTCCTTTTAGCCGTAAAATGTAACTCACTCATTATTAGCAACAACTGTATCTCCTATGAGGAAAACGGCGCATAGGAGAATCAGTTGTCGCTCATTATCAACATGTTACATTTGCCCTTCGGGGTGGCCATGGGCGGCCACAGTTTTGCGGCAACAACCTCTAATCATCAATAACTCAAGCTGCGATTTTAATCAAAAGAAGGTCCAGGTCAGGGGGTATCGGGGGGAACGCCCCCCGTCCCCTGGGGGTGCAGAGGGATTGTAGGGCAGCTCTGCTGCCGCTTTTCGGTTTCGGCCGGGCCGAAACGAAGATTGCCCGGCTGAATTTCTTCAGTCGGGCAATCCGAAAAGCGGCAGCTACCTACTCTCCCACCTGGTGGGGCAGTACCATCGGCGCTAGTGAGCTTAACTTCTCTGTTCGGGATGGGAAGAGGTGGATCCTCACCGCGTTTGACTAACCACCGCAGTATGTTACTTGAGAGAGA
>JAILIM010000088.1 GCA_024695285.1 Bacteroidales bacterium | reverse complement strand
CGACCCTGACCAACTGTTCCAATGGAAAGTTAAACGATAGCTCCAAAGGGACCATCCGCGCAGAGATAACCAAAACGACGGGTAAATATGACGCTACCGATTTCCTGGACTGTGGCGTCGGCGGTGTTGTGGGTAGTCTGGATTATTACAATCCCAAAGGCGGTCCAAAGGAATTCTATTCGGCAACGCTGGAATGTTGTGACAATTACGGGAGCGTGACGGATGCTATCACCACGGGTACATACTGTGCAGCCTCAAGCGGTTCCCGGCATCATCTTGGGGGCATCGTCGGCCGCATATTCGGGAAAGCGCCTACCAGTAAGGCCAATCCGGAAGTGACACTTACTGTGTGCAATAATAGGGGGGAAGTCGAATGTTCCGCTCCGGTAGTGGATACGCTTGCGATGGGCGGCGTAGTTGGTCTGGCGGTCAATTATTCCAAACTCGACGGTTGTATCAATCAGGGTGCGCTCTCTGTGACTAACGCTGTGACCTCAGATGTGGCGTATTGTACGGTGGGTGGCAATTTGGGCTTCGCCCAAAAAGGGGTCTGGCTCTACGGTTACAATTCCGGGGCCATCTCTGTGGATGCCCAGCCTTCCGGTACGAATACTGGGATTAGCAAGCTGAACATCGGGGGCGTCGTCGGCCGAGTCTTCGGGAAAGCGCCGGCCAGCAAGAGTGATCCGGATGTGTTCCTGGATCTCTGTACAAACGAGGGGGCTGTCGAATGTTCCGCTCAGGTAGTGGATACGCTTGCGATGGGTGGCATAACCGGATTGACATTCCATTATCCCAAATTTTACCGTTGTGTCAATGAGGGTTCGCTCTCTGTGACCAATGCTGTGACCTCAGATGTGGCGTATTGTACTGTGGGTGGCAATTTAGGCATCGCCCACAAGGGGATCTGGCTCGAACAATGCGAAAACAAAGGAAATATCTCCGTGGAAGCCGAACCTGCTACCAGTATCGTGCAGCTGACCGTCGGGGGCATCCTGGCGTATGCCCCGATGTATTCCAAACTGGTCTCGTGCAAAAATATGGCGACGAATCAGACCCTGACCCTGACTTCGAAAGCCAAATGGAATTATTTCGGCGGCATACTCGGACATACCTTGCATGGGGCCGAAGTGAATGGTTGTTCCAATAGCGCTGCCCTAACTACGACTGGCAATTTACTCGATAAATATTTTCGGGTGGGGGGCGTCGTAGGCAATTTTGTCTGCAAGCCTGATGATACGGGGGATCCCGGTGCTCCCGTTAGTATCCCTTACGGCACCATCAGCGGTTGTACCAATACAGGCAATGTGTCGGCAAGCTGTGCCGGAGGTATCACTGGACTGTTCCCCTATGTGGGAGGCGTGCTTGGAAGTGCGACTAGCGGGGCGGTCTACCTTTGTTCCAGTCGAAGTACGGGTCGTGTCTCCTTTTCCGTCTCATCGGGAAGTATGGACGATGTGCGGATCGGGGGATTAGCCGGTTATATGGGCTACACTGGTGGAAAGATTGACGGATGCCGTACATACGCCAATGTTTCCTGTACTGGTACGGTGACCACCTTGCGTATCGCGGAAATAATGGGCTATTGCGGTGCAACAGGTGCATTCACGATTCGCGACAATAAAGTCGGCGGAGAAGTGAACGGTACTGTGCTGGACTCCTCCAACTGGAAAAGTTTTAGGGCCAATAAAGCAGCAGGAGGCACATCATTTACTTATTCTGGCAACTCCTTCTGGTCGAACTATCCGAACGACTGATTACTTCTTCCCGTAATCCTTCGGCAGTACGCCATACCGGGCCTTGAAGCATTTGGCGAAGTAAGAGGAGGAGTAGAACCCGACGGCGTAGGCCGCTTCGTTGATGCGCGCTCCTTCGCGGATCAGCGCCGCCGCCCGGCGGAGCCGGTAGTTCTTGATGTATTCGTTGGGCGAATCGCCGGTAATGGCGTGGAACTTCCGGTAAAAATTGGTCTTGGACATACAGAGCGTGCCGGCGAGGGCGTCAATGGAGATGTTTTCCTCCTGCAGTTGCTGCTCGATGGTGGCATTGACCGTATCAAGAAATTGCCGGTCGTATTTGTTGAGGGTGTCGCCTTGCAGGGCTGTTCCCGTATCGTCCGAATCCTGTAGCTGCTTCCAGAGCGACTTCCGTAGCTTCAGCAGATTGTCGATCTGATGGTGCAGCTGGCTGACGGAGAAGGGCTTTTCCACGTAGGCGTCCGCCCCGCTTTCCATCCCTTCTGTCTTGGCATCGACGGAGGTCTTGGCCGTCAGCAGGATGAAGGGGATGTGGCTATAGTCCATCTGCCCTTTGATGATGCGGCACAATTCTATGCCGTCCATCACGGGCATCATCACATCGCTGACGATGACATCCGTTCCTTCTTCTTCGATGAGCCTGAGTACCTCCGTCCCGTCTTTGGCCTTCCGAACCTGATACCAATGTGAGAGCTCGCGCTCCAACATCGTCAGCAACGAGAGATTGTCATCCGCGACGATGATGCGCGGCATCTCCCGGCCGTTTTCGCTTGCATCGGCATCGTCCCCGGAGACTCCGGCAGGGAGCGGATCTTCGGCCGCCAGGGCCGGCAGGCATACCGTGAAGACGGCTCCTCCCTCCGGACGGTCTTCCACCCGTATGCTACCGCCGTGTCCCGAGACAATCTGGGCGGAGTAGGGGAGACCGACGCCGATGCCGGAAGCTTCGGCCACCTTGTCTCCCGAAGCTTTGTAGAATAGTTCGAAGATTTTTTCCTTTTCGCTGTCCTTGACGCCGGGGCCGTCGTCTTCAATCCGGATGAGCGCGTTCCCATTTTCAAGAGCCGTGGAGATACGAATCAGTCCGCGCGCATATTTGAAGGCATTGCCCAGCAGGTTGTTCAGTACTTTCCGAAGGAATATTTCATCGGCCATCACCAGAATCGGCTCCGGCGAAGCAGCGAAGATGAGCCGGCATTGTCTCAGCCGGGCGCTTTCCTGGAAACTCTCGGCCGCCACCGCGCACAGCGCGTTGAGGTCGGTGCGCTTCTTCGTATAACGGATGCCGCTTGTATTGTTGCGGTTGTAGGTGAGTATGCCGTTGACCGTTTCCTGCATATAGTCCAGATTGTCCCGGATGGCCTTGATGTTTTCTTTGGCGGGGCCGTCCCGTACGATGCTGTCCAGCGCCAGCCGGATGATGGTAATGGGCGTGCGGATCTCGTGTACCATTCCGATGAAGAAATTTTCCTGCGATTTCTGCAGGGACTGCTGGTATTTTTTCTTCAATTGCCGCCGCTGCCAGCGATAAAGGAAAACCAGGGCGCAACAAGCGACGAGGATGTAGCCGGCGATGGCCCAGCGGCTGCCCCACCAGGGCGGAATGACGATGATATGCAGGGTGGCGCTTTGGCGGGATTCGATGCCGTCGTTGTTGCGTCCCCGCACGGAAAAAGTATATTTGCCCGGCCGGAGGCGGTTGAACGAGGCCTGGTTATCGCGGCTCCAGATTTCCCGGTCGACCGCATCGCCCATCTGCCAGGCCGTACGGTTGAGCGCCGGCTCCTGGTAGCTCTGAACGGAGAAATGGATGGTAAAACTGTTGTCTGTCCAGGGAATTCGGACGGTCTGCCCGGAGGTGAAGCCGCTTATCGGGGCGCTTTCTCCCCGGAAGCTGATGCTGTTGATGCTGACTTTCGGCCGGATGCGGTTGACGGTTAGGTCGGAGGGATGGATGCAGACCAGACCGTTTTTTTTACCGAAGCACAATCCGTGTACCGGACTCTTCAGGGCGGCTCCCGGTATGAAGCGGTCGGCGTCGTTTTGCGCTTCCGAGGAAAACAGGCAGACCGGCTGCCGGTTCCGGGGGTCTATCTTGGCGATGCCGATATCGCCGGCTATCCACAGGTAGCCTTCATTGTCTTCCAGGATGGAACAGGAGGTCCGGGATTCCCGGTCGGCCCTTTCGATGAAAACGGGCCGGAACTCCCCGTCGGCCAGCACCCACAGGCCTTTTCCGTCCGTCCCTATCCAAATCTGGTCCTGCCGGTCACAGTGCAGGAAATGAACGGTGCCGTAGAAAGTATAATACTCTTTCCGGGCGCCCCGCATATCGCTTTTGTAGATGCAGTTTTTGACGGCTTCGTAGCAATAGCCCTGGCTGTCCTGACAGCGGGCGGAGACGACATCCTCTTCCGGGCGGCCTCCTTCAGCGGCTTCTCCGGACAGTGTGGCGCGCCCTTCCGTCCGTTGCAGCGTCACTTGCCTGTCCCGGAATGTCAGACGTACGGAACCCTGGTCTGTGCCAACCAGCAGGCTGCCGTCATTCATTTCCTGCAGTTTCATCTTCTTGCAGCTGAACGGCAAAGGAATCATGTCGGTCAGCCGGTCTTTTTCCGTCAACGCGATGACGCCGGCGTCCCGGCTGGCCGCCCACAAGGTGCCCTCCCTGTCCAGGAA